>DXNX01000057.1:3436-5956 GCA_019413245.1 Oscillospiraceae bacterium | reverse complement strand
CTCGGCCCCCAGCGCCTGCAAGAACAGGTAAAGCTGCCGGGTCATCTCCCCCACTGCCGCGCCCCGGGCCTTGTCCAGGAAAGTCTGGGCCCGGTCTGCCAGGAACTTGCGGGCAGCCTCGGCATCGGCCAGATCGGTGCGGTCCTGTTCTGACCAGGTATCCACATACCCGGAAGGATTGCGGGTGAAGGGCGCGCGCCAGTCCTCGGCGCGCAGAGGCCAGGTGTAAGCGTAGTTTTCCAGCGCACAGGCCTGTTCTTCCTCCAGATGCACCAAGCCTGTTTTGAGCAGACGCAGCAGCGCCGTCCCGCCGATGCCGCCGCGCAGCAGTTCCAGCGCGGCCAGCACCGCCCGGGCCGGAGCGGTATTTTCGGGAGTGGTAGCTTCATCGCAAAACAGCGGGATATTCTGCAGGCGGAATTCATACCGCACCGCCGGCAGATAGGTCCCGGAATCCCGGCAGATGACTGCCATCCGACCATAGGGCACCCCTTTAAGGGCCAGCGCCTTGATGGCGGCGGCCGCAGCTTTGGCCTCGGCCTGGCGGCTGTCGGACTTGCAGCAGCAGATGGGCGGCTGCTCCCCCGGCTGGGACTGCACCGTGATTTCGGGAGTATAGCCGGGGTCGGCCAGCAGCAGGGTCAGCTCGGCAAGCGCTGGGGTCCGGCTGTGGCGGTAATCTTCGGTGAGGGTTTCGGTATGCACCGATACGCCCGCCTGCCCCGCCATGCGGCGCAGGGTCGCCGCCACCTGACGGGCACCGCTGAACAGCCCTACCCCGCCGTCCGTTTCCTGCAGATGGTCGCAGCACAGGCTGACGGTCAGGTCCGCCGCAGACAGCACCGCTGCCAGCAAGGCCCGCTTGGGCGCGTTGAAGGTATCGAACTCATCAATGTACACAGCCCGGCCGGCAAAGAATTCCCGGCCGCCGTCGGCCTCCTGCAAACGGCGGGCCGCCTGTTCCTGCCGGTCGCCGGGGTCCATGGCGGTGCCAGCCAGCAGACTTTCGTATGTTTCGTAAATCAGGGCCAGCTCTGCCAGCTTGTCCGTGTCAGCGCCGGGGGCGCGGGCGTATTCGGCCAGCCGGGCAGGGCTGACACCGGCACTTTTCAGCTCGTCGATGGTCTGGGCCGCCTTCTCGCAGAAAGCGGCACTGCGCCGCTGGCGGCTGTAATACACCACCTTGTCCAGCAGCGAATCCAGCGCCCGGCGCACCAGCACTGCCCGACCCGCTTCGGTCAGGGTGGGCACTGCCGCCCCGCCGTACCGGCGCAGCAGCGCTTCGGCCAGAGAGGTAAAGGAGTAGCTCTCTACATAGCCGGACAGGGTATCCCCCAGCGTGCGATACAGTGCCCCTTCGGTGGAGGAGGTGAACTGTTCCGGCACGATGAGGATGCTGCGCTGTCCCGCCTCGGCGCGAGCTTTGAGTTCAGCCCGCAGGCGGGTGGATTTACCGCTGCCCGAAGGGCCTAAAAGTAAGGTAAGCATGATGATCCGCCTTTCAGACAGAGGAGTTTTTCAAGATTCGGAAGAGAGATTGTCGGTCAGTGCGCGGGCCGCATCCAGAAGAGCGAACCGCACCTCATACTGCCCGAACACCAGCGCGTTTTCCTCGGCTTTGGCATACCTCGCTTCGCTGCTGCCCACACACAGAGCCGGGTACAGCACGCAGAACCAGTTGTGGCCCTTAGCACTGCCCAGCTCGATGCGCAGGGCCGTGTACTCTCCGGCAGGCAGACGAAACTCGCCGTAGTCCCTGGCTTCGAACGCTCTCTGTTCCAGCCGTACCGCTACCGTCTGCCGTCCCTGCACCGTCTGCTCGGCAATGGCTTTCAGCCGGGGCAGCGCGGCCTGCACCGCCGCCACCGCCTGCGCCTTGGTCTGGGCATGGGCGGTCAGGTCAGCCACGGTATCCAGCACCGCATCTCGGACCTGCAGTTTGAGCAGCTGGTCTTCCAGGGTATCGCTGTTGGCCAGAATGTGCAGGCGCAGGGTATCGCCGCAGATCTCCCGGCAGACGGCCTGGTACCGGGCCGCGGCCGCAGTGAAAGCAACAGTCAGCAAAAACGCCAGGGCAAAACCGATTTCCAGGACCCGCCGCACCGGTACACGGCGGGAAATGTATGCAAAATGTTTCATGAACAGAACACCCCTTTCGCCGTCAGTATGGGCGAAAGGGGCGTTTTGGATGCAGCCCCGTACGGGGTTTCACACAATTCACACGTTGGCAGGTTTTCCGGGACGGCGGCGGGGTTCCGGCCGCACATAAGCACCGCTGCGGGTGGGCCGGGCCACATAGACCTGGCTGTACTGCCCACGCAGGGCATCAGCGGCGGCACGGGCCTGTTCTTCCCGTTCAAACACGCCGAAGACCGCCGCACCCGAACCGGTCATCAGGCTGGTCAGGGCGCCGTTTTCGTTGAGAAGGGAGCAGATGGCCGGCGTTTCGGTGGCGCCGGAGCAATGTTCCAGAGCGTTGCCCGCCGCGGCGCAAACGCCTTGCAGGTCATTGGCCCGCAC
>DXNX01000057.1:0-3426 GCA_019413245.1 Oscillospiraceae bacterium | reverse complement strand
GGACCGGGCTGCCCATCTGGTCATACCGCTGGAAGGCTTCCGGTGTGGAGATGCCCACACTGGGCATGACCACCACGAACCAGCAATCCGGGCAGGGCGGCAGGGGTTTGAGCAGGTCGCCTACCCCCCGTACCCGGCAGGTACCGCCCATGAGGGCAAAGGGCACATCCGCCCCGATACCGGCACCGATGGCACACAGTTCGCTCATGGAAAGACGGGCACCGTACAGTTCATTCAGCCCCACCAGCACACCGGCGGCATCAGCGCTGCCGCCCGCCATACCGGCGCGCACCGGCACCTGCTTGTGGATGGTGATATCCACCCCAGCCAGCAGACCGGTATAGTTAAAAAAGGCCAGGGCCGCTTTCACGGCAGTGTTTTTATCGTTCACCGGCACAAAACTGCCCGGCATGCGCAGGTTGAGGTATGGGCTGCGGCGCAGTTCCAGCCGCTCGTACAGATCGATGGTCTGCATGACCATGTCCAGGTCGTGGTAGCCGTTGGGCAAGGTGCCGACGACATCCAAGGACAGGTTCAGTTTGGCGGGTGCCAGCACGGTAACGACTTTTTTGTTATGCACAGGGGTTCTCCCCTTTCCTACGGTTCATTTTTTCTCGTTCAGCCAGCCGTGTTCTTCCAGAAAACGGCGGATGCGGCGCATGGCGGTTTCCAGATGGTCCACACTGTACGCATAGCTGATGCGGGCAAAGCCTTCCCCCGAAGCGCCGAAGGCGTCGCCGGGCACGATGGCCACCTGCTGTTCCCGCAGCAGGCGTTCGCAGAACTCCTCGCTGGTCAGCCCGCTGACACGGATGCAGGGGAAGACATAGAAGGCACCGCGGGGTTCAAAGCAGGTCAGGCCCATATCATTGAGAGCCTTGACCACATACCGGCGGCGGCGGTTGTACTCGTCCCGCATGATCTCGATCTCATCATCGCAGGCGCGCAGGGCCGTGATGGCCGCATACTGGCTGGTGGTGGGAGCCGACATGATGCAGCTCTGGTGGATCTTGGTCATCACCGCAATGACAGGCTGCGGGCCCACGGCATACCCCAGGCGCCAGCCGGTCATGGCGTAGGCCTTGCTGAAACCGTTGACCACGATGGTGCGTTCCTTCATGCCCGGCAAGCTGGCAATGCTCACATGGCGGTCCAGGCCGTAGGTCAGTTCGGCGTAAATCTCATCCGAAAGGACCATGATGTCGGTGCCGCGCAGCACTTCGGCAATGCCTTCCAGTGTTTCCCGGTCCATGACAGCGCCGGTGGGGTTGTTGGGGAAAGGCAGGATCAGCAGCTTGGTCCGGGGGGTGATGGCAGCGCGCAGAGCCTCCGGGGTCAGGCGGAATTCGTCCTCCGCCTTGGTGGCAATGTGCACCGGCACGCCGCCGGTGAGCTGGGTGATGGGCTCATAACAGACAAAGCAGGGTTCGGGAATGATGACCTCATCCCCGGGGGCCACCAGGGCCCGGATGGTCATATCAATGGCTTCACTGCCGCCCACCGTGACCAGCACTTCTTCGGGCTTGTATTCCAGATCCATGCGGCGGTCCAGATAGCGGCAGATCTCCGCGCGCAGCTCTTTCAGGCCGGCGTTGGCGGTGTATTTGGTCTTGCCCTGTTCCAGGCTGCGGATACCCGCATCCCGGATGCTCCAGGGCGTTTTGAAGTCAGGTTCCCCCACGCCCAGGGAGATGCAATGCGGCATATCCGCCGCCAGGTCGAAAAACTTGCGGATGCCGGACGGCCGCATCTCCTTGGCAGCCGGCGCAAGCAATTGGTCGTAATTCATCACAGCACCGTACACTCCCTGTCGTCAGCTTCTTCGTTCTGGTACAGCCGTCCGCCGCGCTTGTAGGTGCGCAGCACAAAGCTGGTCGCCGTGGACAGCACATCGTCCAGCGGAGACAGACGCTTGGCGACAAAGAGGGCGATTTCCTGGAAGCTGCGGCCTTTGACCGTGACCTGCAGATCGTAGCCGCCGCTCATCAGCAGCACGCTGTCTACCTCGTCAAAGCTGGCAATGACCGAAGCGATTTCGTCAAAGCCGCGGCTCTTACGCGGAGAAACGTGCAGTTCGATGGAGGCTTCCACCAGGTTCACTCCGGCACGCTCCCAGTCGATCAGTGCCTCGTATCCGCGGATGTAGCCCTTTTCGGCCGCTTCATCCATCATGGCACCGATCTCCACCGGGGTCTTATCCAGCATGGCGGCAATATCTTCCACCGACATACGGGCGTTCTTTTCCAGAATATGCAGCAATTCTTCCATAGTGCAGCTCCCCTTTTGCAAGAATCTTATGCAGCCGTCTTTGGGCGGATACCATCCGCTCGCGGCCTTAAGATGTGCGCTGCCCGTCCCGTTGCACCAGGCACGGCAGCCTTTTCCGATTATTATACCATATTCTCACAAAAGGCGGAAGACCTTTTCGGGGCGGGAGCGCTATGCGTCGGGCAGCGGATCGGGCTGCATTTCGCACATATCCTGCCAGTACCGCTTGGGGGCATGGGTGCGCTGGCAGGTCGGATTGCGCCGTTCCTCAATGGTCAAAGCGTGGAAAAACCGTTTCCACAACGCCTGCCAGTCCTCCTCGGCCGGGTCGGGGGCCGGGGTGTACCGCTTCATCTGCATATAGCACACCCTGCCGCTACGGCGCAGCAGAGCCATCCCGTGGGTGGCATCGAAAATCAGGAAGTCTTCATCCGGCAGTCGGCTGCAGAAATGCCCTCGCAGCAGTGGCAGAATATTGTGGCGCGGATGAATGATGGCACCCAACATATCCTCCCGCTGCTCAAAGCGAAGAAACTCGATATACTTGCCGCTTTCGTTGTTGACGGCCCTTTCCAGCTCAAAAGCCGCAGACACATCGGCATCCCCCAGCATCTGTGCCGCGGAAGGTCCCCGCTCAAAGCACAGCCGCACAAACCGCAGCAGGGTCAGTTCCTTGCCCGGTTCATCAGCCAGAAAACCCGTGGTCACCCGTTCCCGCACTGCCGTTCCCAGACGATTCAGCCCCACCGCCACCCGGCGTGCCAGGTCGGGACGGGTTTCAATCTCCCGCTGAAGAAACAGGGAGGTCTGGCCTTCCTCCGGCGGCAGAATGGCGGAGGGAATCTCCTTTTTGGAAAAGCTCTCGAACACACAGCACAGGAACCCCTGAAAACTGCCGTCGTAGCAGTAAGACACATCGCTCACAACCGCCTGGTAAGACATGTCAGCGCCTCCTGTCTGGCAAGTTGAGCCGCCTCCCGGGCATCCATACCCGCATCGGCCAGCTGATGCACCACCGGGGCCGCCCCGGGCAGGGCCGTGGGCAGGAAATCATCCAGCGAAAGCTGGCGCATCCCCACCCCGAAGGCATTGGGGTCCAGCAGGGCGGCGGCAATCTCCGCCCGGGTCCCCCGCACCGGCGCCCGGCCCTTGCAGGTG
>DXNX01000056.1:4606-15024 GCA_019413245.1 Oscillospiraceae bacterium | reverse complement strand
GTACGTCCACCATAATTACATCGGCACCGATGCTGCGAATATCCTTCCACTCGATCTCCAGGTCATCGTCATGCCCGAAAAGGCCGAACCAACGCGGCCGACCTCGCAGGATCAGCCGACTGACCAGGGCGCTGTCTGCCTCAAAAACAAGGTCATCCACACGGCCCAAATTTTCTCCGCTCTCGGTCTGGATGACATCTTTCTGACTCAACTCATATAAAGTCATGACGGTCCCTCCTCTCAGAATTTACTATATGCACCATATTGGGGTTTGTTTCTTTGCCGAATTGCGTGTATAATAGTAGCATCATTCCATGCGGAGGATTTTATCTATGTATAAAAACATCATCTTTGATTTGGGCGGAGTCGTGGTCAACTTTGCCCCCAAAGATTTTTTGATGGACCGCTTTATGAACAAAAAGGCGGAAGATATGGTTTATGCCCTGACTTTCGGCAGCAAAGAATGGGAGGAACTGGACCGCGGGGACATTTCCCGCGGTACCGCCAACCGGATTATGCTGGAAAACGCTGCCCGTTGCGGCCGTACTTTTGAAGTGCAGACCGTGATCGACGAATGGGAAACGATCCTGCAGACCAACCAGCGCACGCTGAAAACCATGTGCAAGCTGAAACTGGCCGGGTATCACCTGTATTACCTGTCCAACATTGCTTCGGATACCTTTGAGCAAATCAGCCACCGGGACTTTTTCCCGCTGTTTGACGGCGGTATTGCTTCCTGTGATGTGCATCTGTGCAAGCCGGACCCGCAGATCTATACCATGCTGATGCAGAAGTATCACCTGGCTTACGACGAGTCCATCTTTATTGATGACAACAAGCAAAACGCCCAGGCAGCCTACAATCTGGGAATCACCGGCATTCTGTACAAGAACCATAAGTCCTTTGAGCGCGCTCTGCGGCTTTGCAAGATAGAATTGCCCGATTCCCGCAACATCCGGAATATGGTCCGCAACATGAAACGCGAGCAGGAAGCCGAAGAAGCAGCCCAGGCAGCAAAAGCCCAGAATCAGGAATAAATGTAAAAACGGAAAGTCCCGCATGGTATGTGCGGGGCTTTTCCTTTTGGGCAGTGTTCAACAGCAGGAGATTTCCTCCCGGATACGGCATAGTGCATTTTTCTCCAACCGGCTGACCTGTGCCTGGCTGATGCCGATTTCCCGGGCAACCTGTACCTGGGTTTTGCCGGACAGATACCGCAAGGAGATGATCCGCCGTTCCCTATCCGAGAGGGAACGTACGGTATCCTTGAACATGATGCCGCTGATCCAACTTTCCTCGCCGCCGGCTTCCGGTACGCGGTCCATCAGGGAAACAGAGTCTTCTCCGTCACTGTATGCTGGCTCCGAAAGGCTTGCAGGCTCCACCACTGATTCCAGGGCCATGGCCACATTTTCAGGGGAGGCCCCGACCTTTTGGGCAATTTCGGATACACGCGGTTCCCGGCCCGTCTGCTTTTGCAGTTCCTCGCGTGCCTGCATGGAGTGGTACGCCAAATCCCGGATAGAACGACTGACACGCACGGGAGTATTGTCGCGCAGAAAACGCCGGATCTCCCCCACGATCATCGGGACACCATAGGTCGAAAAGCGCACTTTCAGAGTGGGGTCGAAATTATCAATGGCTTTGATCAGGCCGATACACCCAACCTGAAACAGATCGTCGAGATTTTCGCCCCGACCGGCAAACTTCTGAACCACGCTGAGAACCAGCCGCAGATTCCCCTGAATCATCTGCTGCCGCGCCGCCGCGTTTCCGCTTCGTGCCGCCAGCAAAAGTTCCGTTTTCTGCCGTTCGGTCAAAACAGGTAATTGTGCGGTGTTCACACCACAGATTTCTACTTTTCCTGTGTACATGTTCAGCCAATCCTCCCTGTTGCTTTTGTCTGACAGTATGGACCGGCAGACAGGGCGGCAGACAACGGATTGCCTGGTAAAATCTGCACACGGACCGGCCCTCGCACATAGAATGGCGCAAAGGAGGTCGATTCATATGCCTGAATTCGTCTGGTTTTACTTGTTTCTGTTGGCTTCCGCCCTTTTTCTGATCACTGCGGTGGCACTGTTCATGGCATTGCACCCGGCGGTGGATGAGGCGGATACCGGTAATGTACAGCAGGAGTATTCTTCCCCCAGTTTTCCCCGTACGGCCGGGTTCGCCATTACGTCCCACCCGGAAAGTGAAATCCTGGTTCCGCACCGGACATGGCTGATCAATCACGGCACGGCGGAAATTGAGTATGTGATCACTCCGGATAATTTTGCCCGCCTGCGGGCGGCTCCTGCCGGGACCATGGACATTCCGGAAGAGTTTTCAAACCAGGAATATGAAAGTGTACAGTCTTACAAAATCGACGGAATCACTGTGCTGCAAAGTCAGTCGCCGGGGCGAAACGGGATGCTGCAATGGACGCGGGACGGCTTTGACTTTGCGCTGTTTGCCCAGAATCCTCAGATGAATCTTCTGGGCGGTGTGGCCACGGACTTTGTGCAGCAGAGCGCCGCAATGACACTGTAAATCACACAACCGTTTCGATCTCCCGGCGCAGACGTTTGATAATCCGCTTTTCCAGCCGGGATATATAGCTTTGGGAGATGCCGATGGAATCGGCTACTTCTTTCTGGGTATGTTCAGTCTGGCCGTTGAGGCCGAATCGCATTTCCATGATGGTACGCTCCCGTTCGGAAAGGCGGCTGACGGCCTGCCGCAGGGCGGTGCGTTCAGCACTGCGCTCCAGTTCCTCCCCTACCTCGCCATCATCGCTGGTCAGGACATCCATCAGCAGCAGTTCGTTTCCGTCCGAATCGGTGTTCAGAGGCTCGTCGATGCTGGCGTCCTGGCGGCGGTTGGAACTCTTGCGCAGATACATCAAAATTTCGTTTTCGATACAGCGGCTTGCATAGGTGGCCAGTTTGATATTTTTGCCCGGTTCAAAGGTGTTGACGGCCTTGATCAGTCCGATGGTCCCGATGGAGATCATATCCTCAACACCGGCGGCCGGGCTTTCGAATTTCTTTGCAATGTAAACCACAAGGCGCAGATTATGTGTGATCAGGATATCCCGTGCGCCGGGACATCCGGCGGCCAGTTCGGCAAAAACCTGTTTTTCCTCCTGCGGGGACAGTGGCGCGGGTAACGTGTCCGGCCCGTTGATATAATACAGGTCCTGTGGAGCCCCCAGACAGGCCAGGAGCCTGCCAAGCGCCTGTCCGACTTTCTGCAGTGTGTTCATGAGATGTCCCTCCCCTGTTTTTATAAAAAGTCGCTGCCGTATAATGCCTCATAGCCGCCCTGAAAAGATTGCTGCGTGAAAGCGATGGCGGAACGGCCCAGCGAAAGCACCCCCTGGGATGTGATCAGTCCGATCTGCCGCACCGAAAATCCGGGCAGGACGCTTCGCCCGGCGGCAGTGGCGCAGGGAATCAGGCGAAGCGCCAGCCCATCCGGTGTATTTTCCGGGTTTTGTCCCGCAAACCACCCATCCAGAAACCGGCAGGCATCCGCCGGCAGCCGGGATCGGGCGTCCGGATAACTGACCAGCAGAACAGGCAGGCAGGTCACGGGGTCTTTCAGATGGCATCCTGTATCCAATACAGCCCGCAGCCGTACCGTGACACCGCACAGTTCCAGTTCCATGCCGGCGGTTTCCGGCCGGCCTTTGGGGGAAACCAGAAAACGCAGGATAAGCCATACAGCCAGACAGCAGATGCCGGCCAGAAGAAGAAGCACGACTGGAGAGATACGCAGATATACGGCCAGATTCCCGGTCTGTACAAGTGGGGAACCCGTTTGCAGGATGACCAGGATACACAAACCGGCCAGAAGCAGGTTCAATGCCGTATACCAGAAAACGGCAGCCAGCCAGGCGCGCAGCGGGCGGCGCCCAAGGGCCGCCCAGACAATGACTGCAGCGGTAGCCAGCTTGTAGGCAAGCTGTGCGGGATACGGCAGCTCCGGCGCAAACAAAATCAGGGAGGACATGGCAGCCAGGGCCGAACCGGCGGCCATGTGCAGAAAGCTGCCATGCAGACCGGCCAGAAGCCCTGCGGCAGCCAACATGGTGTAGGCAATCAGAAAGTTGGTCAGAAGCAGTACATCCAGATAAATGACTGTTTTCATCCTGCGGCACCACCCTTCCCTTTTTGCGCTGATATACCAAGTGTATGACCCGGCGGATGAGAAAATGCGCAAAACGCGCCAGGCAAAAAAAGCAAAGCGCCCTGTCAGGCGGTTGGGCCATGACAGGGCGCTTTGTTGTATAGGGTAATACAGGAGTGTTACAGGTGAAAGAATCAGCTCTTGTCGGGGTGATCTTCTTTCCACAGCTTATCTGCCGTGGGAGTCCACTGGTCTGCGTACGGCTTGCAGCGGCGATACACGTCGGAGGTGGATTCAGGCTTTTCCAGGTCGGTGCTGTGGGCGCCGCTTCGCTCGACCATGCCGGCCAGGAATTCGGGGTTTTCCAGCATCGGGCAGGGACGCAGATGGTTCTTATTGAACGGCTGGCCCTTGTGATATTCCTTGAACAGCGGCTGCTGCAGGCATTCCAGCAGGGACTTTTCATGGATGTTGGCGCCGGAGTAATGAATAAAGACACAAGGCTCCACATCACCGTTGGGGTTGATATGGGCATACTGGCGGCCACCGGCAATGCAGCCATCCACATACTCGCCGTCGTTCTGGAAGTCGATGCAGAAAATCGGCTTGCCGCCGGTCAGACCGCGGATCTCACGCACACGATGGTACATGTATTCGCGCTGTTCGTGGTTGAGCATCAGGTCGACGCTGGCGCCGGCGCCGATGGGCATGTAATGGAAGTACCAGTTGAAGCGGACGCCGTGGTCGATCAGCATATCCATGAATTCATCGCTGGTAACAGCCTTGTAGTTGGCGCTGGTGTAGCAGATCGAGGTACCGAACAGCAGGCCGTGTTTCTTCATCAGGTCCATGGCATGCATGACCTTCTTGAACACGCCCTCGCCGCGGCGGTCATCGGTGGCATCCTCAATGCCTTCCACAGACAGGAAGAACGCCATGTTGCCGACCTTTTTGACGGCTTCGCAGAAGTCATCGTCGATCAGCGTGCCGTTGGTGAACAGGTGGAACACGGAAGTCTGATGCTTTTCGGCCAGCTTCAGGATGTCATCCTTGCGGCACATCGGCTCGCCGCCGGTCATCATGTACCAGTGGATACCCAGCTCTTCGCCTTCGGTCACGATGCGATCCATGTCATCGTAGCTCAGGTTCAGGCGGTTGCCGTATTCTGCGGCCCAGCAGCCCTTGCAGTGCAGGTTGCAGGCGGAAGTGGGGTCAAACAGCAGAATCCAGGGCATGTTGCAGTCATACTTCTTGCGCAGTTCGCAAACCTGGTTGTAACCGCTGAGCATACCTTCAAACACGAGGTTCAGCACGTTCATCTTCAGGACATTGGGGTCAATTTCATTGATGGCCCTGTAAGCAAACTGCATCCACTTGCCATTAGGGTCCTGGACCAGCTTGCGCGCTGCGTCAAAGGCACTGGCAGGGTAACGGTCTTTCAGCAGGGGCTCACCAAGGTCGATCAGTTTGAGGGCATTTTCAGCCATCTTGTCGGTGCCTTTCCCACGCACCGCATGGATGGTTGCATCAATGGCAGCACTGAACGCCGCGCGCTGTGCTGCATGTACAATCTTATTGGTCGGCATAACCATCTCTCCTTTTCAGAAAAAGCGATGGTGTGCTGTTGCCTACGGCAACGACACACCCTCCATTTCTACGCCTATTTTAGCGCGCAGGGCAATTCAATGTATATGGTCAAAACGTGAGATTTGTTCAAAAAACGACCATTTTCGCCCCTCAGTTTTGGCAGGGCAGGCCTTGGTCACCCTCTTCTTTTTTTCAGAAATATGGTATAATATATACAATTATTTTTCATTGTATCCGCTTTTCTACCCCCCTCGGAAGGAGAACCCCGCCATGCCCAAGACCAGCCAAACCAAGCTTCTGCTGGCGCAAAGCCTGCAGCAACTGATGCTGACAATGCCGCTGGAGAAAATCTCGGTGAACGATATTGTGGAGAAGGCCGGTGTCGGCAGAAATACCTTTTATTATCATTTTGCCGATAAATATGATCTTGTGACATGGTACTTCCAGACGGGTGTGACACCGTTTCTGTTCGAGCATACACAGTACGGGAGCTGGCAGTCCATCCTGATCGGACTGGAAGAGTATTTCCGTCAGAATAAGGTGTTCTATGAGAATGCTTTGTCCTACACCGGGCAGAACAGTCTTTCTGAATACATATACGATTTTATGCAGAAATATTACCACCAGCGTCTGAGCGAATGCCGGCCCAATATGGGCTCCGACGAACTGGAATTCTTGTCGCAATTTCTGGCTGGTGCCGCCATGGGGGTTCTGATGCCGTGGGTGCGCGGCGGGATGGAGAAGGAGCTTTCGCAGGAGACGAGGTATCTGCTTGCCCTGCACGATGACAATCTGCTGCATGAATTGCTGGACGGAGGCATGCCATCAGAGGCGACAAAACCACAATAAACGAAAATAATCCCACAGTCGGACAGGAAAATCTGTCTGTACTGCGGGATTATTATTTTTTTGTACGGTTTACCGTAAAAACGGAAAAGGCAAATCGGCATCGATGGGGGTCCCCACCACAGCTTGTTCGGAGATGCTCTTGTTGATGGTGTGCAGATCACCGTCCCAATCGAACACCAGCAAGGGGGTGGCCGATTCCGTTCGGCTGTGCACCACACGCTGGCGCAGCTGCTGTGCGGTCTGCGGTTTCATGCCCGGCATACGGGCATAGAGGCAGAACGACGCCCAGTGAGACATTTCCTGCAGCCATTCCGGGTCCATGGCCACCGCTGCGTCCTCCTCTTTGAGCAGGACAGCCAAACCGAATAGTATTTTCCGCTCGCGCAGCGCCTGCGCGGCCTCGATAGTCTCCGGCTCCAGGGCGGGAGCTGGCAGCAAGAGCCAGATGCAGAGATTACGGCAGCCGTCAAAACTTTCCATCGGGACAGAAAGAATCAGTCCCGGTGAAGCCACCAGCAGAAAAGCAGCAAAAGGATGGCGCCGGGTCAGTGCGATGGCACTTTGCAGCGCAGCAACATCCTGTGCGTAAAGGACCCACACATATTTGCCGGCCGCTTCTGCGTCGCTGACAGCCTTTTCCAGTTGGGGCGAAGCGCAGTTCGCTGTATTGAGCCAGGCCGCAGGGTGACCGGTGCTTTCAATTTCCTCTTTCATGTGGGCAGCGCCGTACACAATGCCACCCAACCCGAAATTGACGCCGAACGCGCACAGCTGTTCGCTGTCGACCTGTTCCAGCAGACAGCGTATCAGCGTATAGTACAGGCTGTCTGCCCGCTGAAGAACCTGTTGTGCCTGAGCGAAAAAGCCGCTGTATCTCGTTTTTTGTGCCAAGGCCTGGCAGAGGTCCACATAGTTACGAAGCTGCCGGAACTCATCCCGTCGTAGATCGTTCACGGCACGGCGTGCCAGCGTCAAAGCAAATCCGCGTGATCGAGTATAATCATCCTGCATGTCTGAGGCCATCCTTTCTTTATGCCATGCATGCAATATTCCCCGCTGCGGTGCGGGTTTATATTATTTCAGTTCCACAACGGTCACACCGCTGCCGCCTTCACCATAGCCGCCCAGACGGAAGCTCTTGACCTGACGGTGGGTGCGCAGATGTTTCTGAATGCCGGCACGGAGTGCGCCGGTACCGAGCCCATGGATGATATAGACGGTGTGCTGGCCGCGCATGACGGCACCATCCAGAAAACGGTCCACTTCACCGATGGCCTCTTCTACCGTATACCCGAGCAGATTCAGTTCCAGGCTCGCCTTGCGGTCATGGTCCAGCTGCACACGGGTGTGTGTGCGGGGCGTCTGCGGCTGGCGGGACTTTTTCTGCATTTTATCGGAGGCTTTCAGACCGGACAGCGGTACCTTGGTTTTCAGAATACCGGCGCGAACCTCCACCAGCCCATCCCGGTCCGGGCGTGCCATGACCACGGCGGTCTGGTTCAGGTCAGCAATAACGACTTCCTGTCCGACCTTGACTTCCTTCAGCGGAACGTATTCAGCCACCGGTTTCCGGGACTTGGCGTCCGCCAGCAGATTTTCGGTGTCCTTGCGGGCGATTTCCCGGGCACGGACCGCTCTCTGGGCTGCACTGGCCTTCTCATCCTTCTGCAGGCGGCGCAGCTCATCGGTCAGCGCGTAAGCGTCATTCTGGACTTTCTGGATCATATCCCGCGCCTGCTTGCGGGCATTTTCCAACTCTTCCTCTCCGCGTTGAATGAGGGCGTCCCGCTCCTTTTTGGCACGTTCCAAGGCATTCTCTGCCTGGTGTTTGGCCTCTTCGGCTTCGTCTTCGGCCTTTTTCAGACGCAGCTTCATATCGTCCAGCTGGGCCAGAACGCTGTCCAGCCGTTTATCGTCGTTGGACATATGCGCCCGGGCGGCATCAATGACATCCTCCGGAATACCCAGTTTGGCACTGATAAGGAAGGCGTTGGATTTGCCCGGCACGCCCACGCTGAGCTTGTAGGTGGGCATCAGGCTTTCCACATTGAATTCACAGCTGGCATTGACCACGCCCGGGGTTTCCAGTGCGTAGACTTTCAGCTCTGCATAGTGGGTGGTCGCCATCAGCAGCGTGCCGGCGCGGCGCAGCTTTTCCAGAATACTGACTGCCAGCGCAGCACCTTCGGCAGGGTCTGTGCCGGCTCCCAGCTCGTCAAGCAGGGTCAGTGTGTCCGGTCCGGCCAGCTGCAAAATTTCGGTGATACGCTTCATGTGGCCGGAGAAGGTGGACAGGCTCTGCTCAATGCTTTGCTCGTCGCCAATATCCACCAGATATTCCTGCATGCAGCAGACGGAGCTGCTCTCATGGGCCGGAATCAAGAAACCGTACTGAGCCATGGCATTGAGCAGGCCGGCGGTCTTCAGGCTGACGGTTTTGCCGCCGGTGTTGGGGCCGGTGATGACCAGAGTATCGTATTCATCCCCCAGGGCAATATCAATGGGGACAACTTTCTTTTTGTCAATCAGTGGATGGCGGGCCTTTTTCAGTGAGAAACGGCAGGTGTCGCTGACCTGGGGCATGAAAGCGTTCTGCTCCACGGCCAGTCGTGCCTTGGCCAGCAGCAGGTCGATGGAAAGCATGGCGTCATAGCTGTACGAGAACTGCGGTTCCAGGGAACCGACCTGGGCGGAAAAGGCGGAAAGAATCCGGGTGATCTCTTCCTGCTCCTGGGCGTGCAGCTGCATGATCTTGGCGTTGGCTTCCACAACAGCGGTAGGCTCCACAAACACGGTGGCACCAGTAGAGGAAACGTCGTGAATGACGCCGCCCACTTCGCCGCGATATTCGGCACGCACAGGCACCACATAGCGACCGTTGCGCAGCGTGACCACCGCGTCCTGCAGGAATTTGTTGGTGGTTGAGTTCTTGATGATGGAATCCAGCTTGGTACGGATGGAATCCTCGGTGGCGCGGATCTTGCGGCGCAGGTCACGCAGGGTGATGCTGGCTGTGTCGGCAATTTCCTCCGGGGAAAGAATGCTGTCGGTGATCTGCTTCTCCAGCTGCGGCTGGGGAGCCAGTGCAAAGAAGAGGTCATCGGTAGGCAGCGGCTCATGCTCGGTCATGCCGTACCACTGGCTCAGCCCCTGAAAGTTGCGCAGAGTGGCGGCGATTTCCAGCAGTTCGCCCATTGAGAGGATGCCGCCTTTGACGGCATGGGCCGCAATCCGCTTTGCACCGCTCACGGCGCCAAAACGGGGACTGCCGTTTTTGATGAGCAGGCTGTTGATGGCATTGGTCTTGGTCAGCTCATAACGCTCTTCTTCGGGGGTCATGAACGGCTGGATGTTCCGCATCTGCTCCTTGGTTTCCTGGCAGGCGCACAGGTCCACGGCGCGGGCGATGACTTTATCCAGTTCCAGGGTGGTTTTATACGAAAAGTCCATGGGTGAGGGTTCTACTCCTTGCTCTTGGTCATTCCAAAACGGTTTTTAAAAAATCCAGGCTTTTCAGGCCGTGGTCCAGGTTGGCCAGAAGATATTTTTCACACACGGTACCCAGACGCTTGGTACTGGTTTCCGTCAGGGTGAAATTGAAAAGTTTAGCATCTTCGGCCAGGCAGATATGGCGCAGCGCATACAGGGCGCCGGCATCCAGATTCGGGGTCCGGTTTTCTTTGGCGGCACACTCGGCACACAACAGACCGCCGCCGGCAGTATCCAGGTAAAAATCCATACCGTCATACCGGCCGCAAGTGTCACAGGCCAAAATGCGTGGCATGTAACCGGCCAGGCACATGGCACGCATCTCGTAAATGGCTTTCAGCTGCCGCAGCGGGCGCTTGGCTTCACTGATCATGTAC
>DXNX01000056.1:0-4596 GCA_019413245.1 Oscillospiraceae bacterium | reverse complement strand
GTACAGCGTGTTCAGCGTCAGGCGCAGAAGCTGTTCGGCTTCCGGCGGCTCCGGTGCCAGAACAATGGCTACCTCAGCCAGATAAACGGCCAGCGCTGTGCCTTCCACCGAACGGCCGAGGCCATGAAACACCTTTTTGACGGCGGCAGTGTCGATGAAGTTGCTGCTGCGCCCGATGGTGATGGTGAATTCCGAATAGCAAAACAGGCCGCTTGCACTAAACAGTTTGTTCTTTAACCGCAGACTGCCTTTTGCGGAGGCGGAAATAACACCGCGGTCAGGTGTCAGAAGGGTCAGAATCTGATCCGCCTCGCCCACTTTGACCTGGCGAAGAACCAGCCCGGTCGTTGCGATCTGCATCGGACTCCCCTTTCCCGCCCGGCGCGCGGGATTGCCGGGTCTTGTAGCTCAAATAATCATAAATACTGCCCGTCTGGGCAAATACAGCCCATTCGTGGGTGGCATAATCGGACGGGTCCTGCTGCATAAGCCGGCACCTCTTTTCCCTGAATTGAATGTACCATCCATTGTACGGTACCTTTTGCGGAAAAGTTGTCCAACCGGGTCAATGCAGGGCAGGAATTTTATGGGTTACGGCTTGGCAAAACCAAGATCATCCAGAAGGCGTTCGCTGTCGCGCCAGCCTTCCCGGACTTTCACCCAGCACTGCAGATTGATATGGGTGCCAAGCAGCTCCTCACAATCGGTGCGGGCAGCGCTGGCGATTTTTTTCAGCATCTGACCGCCCTTTCCGATAATCATTCCCTTGTGGCTCTTGCGCTCACAGCAAATCTCCACCGAAATGTCGATCAAGTCTTTATCGGGGCGCTCCTTGAAGCTTTCCACCGTGACGGCCACGCCATGGGGCACTTCGTCCCGCATAAACAGCAGCAGCTTTTCCCGAATCAGCTCCGCGACCAGTTCCTTTTCGGGCATGTCGGTGAAAGCGTCGTCGTCAAAGTAATGGGGGCCCGGGGTGGCATACTGCTTCAGTGTCTCCAGCAATTCTTCGCAGCCGGTGCCATCCTTGGCGGAAATCGTCCACACGGAGTCAAAGACTCCCATGGACTGGATCTGCTGCTTGCGGGCTTCCAGCTCTTCAAAGCCGCGCAGAAGGTCCACCTTGTTGATAACGGCAATGGCGGGGCCCGATTTGCGCAAGGCCTCGATCATGGTGGTTTCCGATTCGGTCAGCTCTCCGGAAGGCTCAAACAGCATCATGGTGACGTCCACATCCTTGACGCTGGCGGCAGCTGTCTGGGTCATGCGGGCATCCAGTTTGTTGCGCGGGGTGTGAATGCCCGGCGTGTCCATCAGAACATACTGCACAGGGCCTTTGGTGATCACACCGGTGATGCGGCTGCGGGTGGTCTGGGGCTTTTTGGTCACGATAGCGACCTTCTCCCCTACCAGCGTGTTGGTCAGGCTGGACTTTCCCACATTGGGGCGGCCGACCAAAGCCACAAAAACGCTGCTGGTCTGCGGTTGTTCATGCTTGTTCTGAGTTCTGGGCATGTTGGGTATTCCCTTTCTCTTTTGTATTGCCATAGCGGAATGTAAACAGATAGGCGGCGACCAGAGAGGCAATCCACAGCAGGATGGTCAGCGGACTGGTGGTCACACCACGCCAGATTGCTTTGAGTGCGTGTTCGTTGGCAAACAGACAGACACCGACGCACAGAGCACCGATCGCCGTGATCAGCACGCCGCCGGCAGCCATATCCTTGGCGGCACCGGCGCTCCACCAGTGTTCGGTATCAGGCTTGTCCACCGCACGTTCAATGGCGGAATTCATCAATTCCATGGCCATCACCGCGAAGACGCACAAGGCCAGCAGCGCGTATCCGACAGCATCCAGACCGGCCAGAAAGGCGGCCGCATACGCATACACGGCCGCACACAGGTGAAAGCGGAAATTGCGCTCTTCCTGAATGGCGGCACGGATGCCGTTGAGCGCGTACACAAAGCCGCGCCCGAAGCGCGCGAGGTCAGATTGTATTTTCATTCGTACAGGATCTCATCGTTGGTGTAAGAAACGGTGCGGGGCAGACCGAGCTGAAGCAGAACGGCCTCCTCTTTTTCCCGCATGCGAACAGCTTCCAGGCCGCTGGTTTCGTGATCGTAGCCCAGCAGGTGGAGCATGGAATGTACCGTCAGGTAAGCAACTTCCCGCTGCAGAGAATGGCCGTACAGTTCGGCCTGCTCCATGGCGCGCTGCATGGAAATGACGATATCGCCCAGAATCTTGCAGCCGTTGTCTTCGTCAATATCATAGTTGCCGTTTTCGCCCATAGGGAAGCTCAGCACGTCGGTGGCGCTGTCCTTGTTGCGATATTGCTTGTTCAGTTCATGGATGCGGTCATTATCCACGAAGGTGACACTGATCTCGGCAGGGCCATCAAACTTTTCATAATTTAATACCGCGTTGCAGCTGCGGCGAATCAGAATCCGCAGCCCAGACGGAACTTTGACGGCGTTCTGCTCGTTGCTGATCAGCACTTTGTTTGCCATAAGAGGTTCCTCCTTATGTGATTGGTTCTATGGGTAGAAAAATATATACCATTTATCAGCGGCGAGGTGCTGCCGCTGCTTTTTCATAGGCCTTGACGATCTGCTGCACAAGGCGGTGCCGCACAACATCCTTATCTGTGAGCCGGACCTGAGCAATGCCGTCAATGTCGCGCAATACTTTCAGCGCATCCACCAGACCGCTCTTGGTCTTGTCCGGCAGGTCAATCTGGGTAACGTCACCCGTGACAACGACTTTACTGTTGTTGCCCATACGGGTAAGGAACATTTTCATCTGTTCCGGCGTGGTGTTCTGGGCCTCGTCCAGGATGATAAAAGCGTCATCCAGGGTACGTCCGCGCATATAAGCAAGGGGCGCCACCTCGATAGCTTGCTTTTCTACCAGACGCTGGAAGGTCTCGGCACCGAGCAGATCGAACAGACCGTCATACAGCGGCCGCAGATACGGGTCTACCTTGTTCTGCAGATCACCGGGCAGAAAGCCCAGCTTTTCCCCCGCTTCCACAGCCGGACGGGTCAGGATGATACGGCTGACCTCTTTGGCCTTGAAAGCCTTGACTGCCATGGCAACAGCCAGGTAGGTCTTGCCGGTACCGGCAGGACCCACGCCGAAGGTGATGGCATGGCTGCGGATCGCCGCCAGGTATTCCTTTTGTCCGAGCGTCTTGGGATGAATAGGCCTGCCTTTGGCGGTCACTGCCACGAAATCATCGGTCAATTCCCGAAGGCGCTTTTCCTCCCCGGCCTGCGCCAGGCTGATGCAATACCGCACCGTCTGCTCATCCAGCGGGGTATGGTTCTCCATCAGAGTAACCATCCCCTGAATGGCATGCACGGCCGCGTTGACGCCGTCCTGCTCACCGGTGAATTTCAGGGAAGAGCCACGGCATACCGCCGTGACGTGAAATTCATGCTCCAACATGCGGAGATTCTGGTCACAATTGCCAAAAACCGCCGCTGCCAATTCGATGCTGTCCAATTCGACTGATCGTTCTGCCAAATACACTACCTCCAGAGTACATCATGCTACTTTGCATTATATCACAATTTCGTTGAAAAGAAACTATGAATGTTATACAAATTTTTTGTCGGTTTGTGTGCAGTCAAGGTTCAGGATGCGCTTTGTGTACTTTCCAATGGTCTTAAAGGGCCGGAACAGCTCATTTCTGCGCAGAAGGTGTAAACGGCGGTGCAGGTTACAGCGATCCCGTCTGATTCTTCAAAGGATACTTCCTCCGATTCCAGATCGGCATCCGGAAAATCCTGCAGAAGCTGCAGGCGGCAGGCTCTGGCCGCCAATGCTTGGGCGGTTTCTTCCGTGTAGGTAATGCGCTGCGGCGATTTCAGCCAGTAGGTATCCCGGCGCAGAATGGCCGGCAGTGCGATGCGGCCCACTTGCAGCGGAATCCATTCCACCGTATGCACGGCCTCGGCGGGAACGGCGGTTTCTTCTCCGGTCCAGGTAAAGCCAAGCACTTGCCATGATTCTGTGAGCTGTTTGCTGCCGTTCAATACGGAGACCTCTGTTTGCAGCGGCTGTTCACAGGTATAGGTCTTGCACATGCGGCCGCGGATGCTTCCGGCGGCACCTTGCACCACTGGCTGACCGCTTCGGTCTGCTTTTTGCCCATTGGCCAGAAGCTGCCCTTCGGCTACATATTGCCCTGCGGCAACCTCGGGGAAACCACCTTCCAATTCAATGGAGAGGACCTGACCGCTGGCTTTGGCATACAGCGCCTGCGGTTCCAGCGGCTGACGGACGGTTTGCATTTCCCGTTCGTTTTCTTCCATAAACAGGCATCCGGCGGTAAAGTTCAGGCTTAACCATCCGGTGTCCTGCATTTTCGTTTCCATGGTTTCCTGTGCGGTCCGCAGCTGTTCTTCGGAAATGCGGCTGCCCTCCATAATGCCGCATTCGGAGAGGATCGTGCGATAGCTGTTTTGCTCGGCGAGGCTCATCTCCCCGAAGTCCATATTCCAGACAAAACCGTTCAGATACCACTGCAGCAAAAAAAACAGAAGCAAACCTACCGGGAGACCGGGTCTGTGCCTGTCTCTTATACACAT
>DXNX01000055.1 GCA_019413245.1 Oscillospiraceae bacterium | reverse complement strand
GGACGTGGAGGGCACCGTGAAAAAGATCCTCACCACCGACTATGTGCAGGAGGCTTTGAAGAACTGGGAGGCCGCGAAATAATGAATATTCTCGTCACCGGCGCCAAGGGCTTTGTGGGCAAAAATCTGGTTTGGAATCTGCGCAACATCGCCCAGGGCAAAAACCGCACCCGCCCGGGTCTCTCCATCGGGGAGATCTTTGAATACGACCTGGACACCGACCCCGCTCTGCTGGAGGACTACTGCGCCCGGGCCGACTTTGTGTTCAACCTGGCCGGGGTCAACCGCCCCAAGGACCAGAGCGAATTTATGCAGGGCAACTTCGGCTTTGCCTCCACCTTGCTGGACACGTTGGAAAAGCACCGCAATGCCTGCCCGGTGATGCTGTCCAGCTCGGTACAAGCCACCCTCATCGGCCGGTATGGCCAGTCGGACTACGGCAAAAGCAAGCTGGCAGGGGAGGAGCTGTTTTTCTCCTACGGCGAGAAGACCGGCGCTCCGGTGCTGGTCTATCGGTTCCCCAACCTCTTCGGCAAATGGTGCCGCCCCAACTACAACAGCGCCGTGGCCACCTTCTGCCACAACATGGCCCGGGACCTGCCCATCCAGGTAAACGCCCCCGCCACCCGGCTGGAACTGGTGTATATCGACGATCTGGTGGAGGAGATGCTGGACGCCCTGGAGGGCCGGGCCCATCGCTGCCGCTATGAGGGACTGGACCCGGTGGCCGACGCCGCCGGCCGCTACTGCTATGTGCCGGTGAGCCACAGCGCCACTCTGGGGGAAATCGTAGCCCTGCTGGAGAGCTTCAAGGCCCAGCCCCAGACTTTGCTGCTGCCCTCCATCCCCGCGGGCTCCTTTGCCAAAAAGCTGTATTCCACCTATCTGTCCTATCTGCCCACCGATCAATTTGCCTACGACCTGAACATGCACTGTGACAACCGCGGCAGCTTTACCGAGTTTCTGCGCACACCGGAGCGGGGTCAGGTCAGTGTGAACATCTCCAGGCCCGGCATCGTCAAGGGCAACCACTGGCACCACACCAAGAACGAAAAGTTCCTGGTGGTCAAGGGAGAAGGCATCATCCGGTTCCGGCAGATTTTCTCCGACGAAGTCATCGAGTACCATGTCAGCGGCGAAAAGCTGCAGGTGGTGGATATTCCCTGCGGATACACCCACAACATTGAAAATGTGGGCGACGGCGAGATGGTCACTGTGATGTGGGCCAACGAAGCCTTTGACCCGGAGCATCCGGACACCTTTGCCATGCAGGTGTAAACGTTCTTATTTTATATAGAAGGATGTTGTGTATGAACAAGCTGAAGCTGATGACTATCATCGGCACCCGTCCGGAGATCATCCGGCTGAGCGCCGTCATCAAAAAGTGCGATAAATACTTTGACCAGATTCTGGTGCACACCGGGCAGAATTACGATTACACCCTGAACCAGATCTTTTTTGAGGATCTGGGCCTGCGGGCGCCGGATTTCTATCTGGACGCCGTGGGCAAAGATCTGGGCGAAACCATCGGCAATATCATTGCCAAAAGTTATGCCCTGATGGTGGAGCAGAAACCGGACGCCCTGCTGATTCTGGGCGACACCAACAGCTGCCTGTCTGCCATCGGTGCCAAGCGGCTGCATATTCCCATCTTCCACATGGAGGCCGGCAACCGCTGCTTTGACGAGTGCCTGCCTGAAGAAACCAACCGCCGCATTGTGGACCACATTGCGGATGTAAACATGTGCTATTCCGAGCACGCCCGCCGGTATCTGAACGCCGAAGGCACCGCCAAGGAGCGAACCTTCGTCACCGGCAGTCCCATGGCCGAAGTGCTGCATGCCAATCTGGAACGCATTGAGGCTTCCGATGTGCTGGAACGCCTGGGCCTGCAGCCGCAGCATTATATTCTGCTCTCGGCCCACCGGGAGGAAAACATCGACACCGACCAGAACTTCATTGACCTGTTCACCTCCATCAACCATCTGGCCGAAACCTACGACATGCCGATCTTGTACTCCTGCCATCCCCGCAGCCGCAAGCGCCTGGATGCCATGGGATTTTCTCTGGACCCCCGGGTCAAGCTGCATGAGCCTCTGGGCTTCCATGATTACAACCATCTGCAGATGAACGCTTTCTGCGTGGTGAGCGACTCCGGCACCCTGCCGGAAGAATCCAGTTTCTTCCTGAGCGTCGGTCATCCTTTCCCCGCTGTCTGCATCCGTACCTCCACTGAGCGTCCGGAAGCACTGGACAAGGGCTGCTTTGTGCTGGCCGGTATCCGGGAAGGCGGTGTGGAACAGGCCGTTGCTACCGCTGTGGCCATGAATGCCAACGGCGACAACGGCATTCCTGTTCCCTACTACACCGAGGATGTTTCCAACAAGGTCGTCAAGATCATCCAGAGCTACACCGGTGTCGTGAACAAGATGGTGTGGCGTAAACAATAAGGAAAGGGCGTGGGGACACCCAATGCCAAAAAAGCGAGTTCTGGTCGTGACCCAGCATTTCTGGCCGGAAAACTTCCGCATCAATGACATTGTGGAAGGGTTTCTGTCGGACGGACTGGAGGTGGATGTACTGTGCGGGCTGCCCAACTACCCCAAGGGTGAGTGGTTCGACGGATACGGTCCCAACGGACCCTTTGAGGAGCATTATAAGACCGCCCAGGTCTTCCGGGCAAAAGAACTGCCCCGGCGGGGCAATACCAGCATCAATATCTTTCTCAACTATGTCAGCTGGCCGCTGTATGCGGCAGGGGCCCTGCATCGCCTGCCCGGCGGATATGATGCGGTTTTCTGCTTCAATACCAGTCCGGTGCTCATGTGCTGGCCTGCCATCCGCTATGCAAGGCGGCATCATATTCCGCTGACCAACTATGTGCTGGATATCTGGCCGGAAAATCTGTACAGTGTCCTGCCGGTAAAGAACAGACTGCTTCGGGGCATCGCCCAGGGCGTCAGCGATTGGCTGTACAAGCGCTGCGACCGCTTGATTGCCATGAGCGACCTTTTGCAGCAGCGCCTGGTACAGCGCACCGGCAAAGCCCCGGCGCAGGTGGCGGTCATTCCGCAGTATTGCGAGGATTTTTACGCGCATCCGCTGTTTGATGAAGACCTGCATGAGGAGTTTGACGGCCAGTTCAATCTGGTGTTTACCGGCACGTTCACCCCGGCACAAAGTCTGGAAACGGTGATTGAAGCCGTAGGCACGGCCCGGAAAAACGGGGCGGAAAAGATGCATCTGCTGCTGGTGGGTGACGGCATGAGCCGTGCCGCGCTGGAACGGTTTGTGGACGACCATGACGCCCGGGATTATGTTACATTTTACGGCAGCGTGCCGGCAGCGGATATTCCCCGTTTTACCGAACTGGCTGATGCGCTGATCGTTTCCTTGTCCGACTCCCCGGATCTGGGGCTGACCGTGCCCGCCAAGGTGGCCAGCTACATGGCTGCCGGCAAGCCCGTACTGGCCAGTATGGACGGAGCCGGTTTTGCTGCTGTACAGGCAGCCGGCGGACTTTCCAGCCCTGCCTGCGATGCCCGGGCTCTGGCCGCCAATCTGAGCCGGCTGTATTCGATGAGCAGCGAACAGCGTGCCGAAATGGGTGCCAAGGCCAAGGAATATTATCTGGCCCACTACCGCCGTGCGCAGCTGCTGCGCCGGCTGGAAAGCTTTATCCTGAACGGAACGGTCTGAACCGTAAATCCGGACACTGCCGATGGGCATGCCCGATAAAATATGAGGTGTTGTTTTGCAAACCAAGGCCAAGATCCTGGTGTTGATCCCCTGCTACAATGAGGAGGCCAACATCGTCAAGACTGTGGAACGCCTGCGGGAGCTTTGCCCCGGGGTGGATTATCTGGTCATCAATGACTGCTCCACCGACCGCAGCGGCGCCCTGCTGAAAGAGCACGGCTATGAATATCTGGACCTGCCGGTCAATCTGGGCATTGGCGGCGGCATCCAGTGCGGTTATGTGTATGCAGCCGCCAACGGCTATGACGTCACGGTACAGATGGACGGCGACGGTCAGCACGACCCCGCTTATCTGATGAATATTGTGGAGCCTGTGCTGAAAGGCAAACTGGATATGTGCATCGGCAGCCGTTTTATCCGCCGGGAAGGGTTCCAGACCAGTTTCATGCGCCGTGTGGGCATCCGGTTTCTCAGCGCCATGATCTTTCTGCTGTGCGGCCAGCGGGTGCTGGATGTGACCAGCGGATTCCGGGCCACCGGACGGGCCATGACTGAGTATTTTGCCCGCCATTACGCGGCGGACTATCCCGAGCCGGAGGCTATTCTGGCTGCCTGTCTGGCCGGGTTCCGCGTAGGAGAAGCGCCCGTGGTCATGCATGAGCGGCAGGGCGGCGTGTCCAGCATTTCCAGCTTCAAGAGCATCTATTACATGATCAAGGTCTCCCTTTCGCTGATCATTGACCGCCTTTCCATCAAGCGCACGCATCACCGGCCGTAACGTTTTCCGCGCTTTTGACACTACTATTTTGAGGGGTGACCCTATGACAGAAAAATTTCAGGCCTTTATGATCCTGGGTGCCTTGGTGCTTCTGGTCATTATCTTTGTGCTGCTCAAACACGGCAAGATGACGGTGAAATACAGCCTCTTGTGGATGTGCCTTTCCCTGGTATTGCTGGTGTTCGCCCTGTTCCCGTATGTGGTGTATGTGCTGCGGGATCTGATTGACGTAGAGATGCCGGTCAATCTGGTATTTATGCTTATGTTCTGTTTTGTGCTGCTGGTACTGCTGTCCCTGAGCATTGCTATCAGCCAGCTGGCAGAAAAATCCAAGCGGCTGACCCAGGCAAACGCCATCCTGGAAAAGCGGGTGCGTGAACTGGAAAAAACTCTGCGGCAGACCGCGGAAGAAAAGAACAGCCCCAGGGGCTGACAGCGGTATTAGTGTAGGATGGTGTAAAGGATGACGATAACCTCCCTGTTGTATCTGGGCTTTTTTGCGGCAGTAGCCCTGATTCATTATGCCCTGCCCCGTGTGGCACGGCCGTATTTTTTGTTGGCGGCCAACTATGCCTTTTATTGTTATGCTCCTTCCAACCGCCCGCTGGCGCTTGTGCTGGCCGGTGCCACTCTGCTGACCTGGGTCTGTGGACTGGTCATCGGCAAAAGCCGTTCCAAAGCTCTCCGGGTGGTCTTTTTGTTACTTTCCATTGCCGGCGGCGTGGGAATTCTGCTGTATTACAAATACTGGAACCTGCTGGCGGATGCCGTGGGCGGCATCACTGGTGGTACGGTGCCGCATCTGGACCTGATCACTCCGCTGGGACTGAGCTACTTTACCTTTGCAGCCCTGAGTTACAGCATCGATGTCTTTAAAAAGCGCTGCAAGGTAGAGCCGAACCTGCTGCATTACGCCATGTTCGTCAGCTTCTTCCCCACCATGATCACCGGTCCCATTGAGCGCTATCCCCATTTACGCCCGCAGATCAAAAAGCCGCGCCGGTTCAGTTATACCCGGTGTGCGGGCGGGCTGTTCCGTATCCTGTGGGGCTACACCAAAAAGATGGTCATTGCTGACAATCTCAGCCTGTACACCGGGTTTGTGTACGGCACCCCCGATACCATGAACGGTCCCAACCTGCTGGCAGGCACCATTCTGTTTGCCATTCAGCTGTACATGGACTTCTCCGGCTGTTGTGACATCGCCCTGGGCGTGGCGCGTATTCTGGGATATGATCTGATTGAAAACTTCAACAGCCCCTTTGAATCCAACAGTTTCAGTGAATTCTGGACCCGCTGGCATATCAGCATGACCAGCTGGTTCCGGGATTACATTTACTTCCCGCTGGGCGGCAGCCGCTGCTGTATGGCCCGGCGCCTGATGAACGTCATCATTGTGTTTGTGGTATCCGGTCTTTGGCATGGTGCCGACTGGCGCTACCTCATGTGGGGCCTGGCCTGCGGTGTGCTCAGCGCTTTCGGACGTCTGACCTTCGGCGTACGGAAAAAGCTGTGGCGGTACAATCCCCTGTACCGGGCCACCTGGTGCAAGAACCTGATTCAGCGCGTTCTGGTATTTCTGATGTTTGTGGCCACCCTCGTCTTCTTCGCCAGTGCCCTGTACAACGCCGACCCCTACGGCGTGTATGTCGGCATTTTCCAGGGCTGGCAGGGCGGCATTCATTCCGCGTGGGACAGCGTGCGCACCCTGCTGTATGACAGCGGTATTGACGGGCGTATGCCGGTGGTTCTGACCTGCGCTTCCCTGATCGTTTTTGCGGTGGAAAGCCATGGCCGCAGCGTGGCCCGCTGGATCCGCACGCAAAACTTCGTGCTGCGCTGGACCCTGTACTATGCGGCGGCGGCAGCCCTGCTGTTCTTTGGCGCGTTCGGTCAGAGCGCGTTCATCTATCAGCAGTTCTGATTTGCCTTTTTGTGTGATTCTGAGGAAGGAGCCCTTTGCATGGCACAACATACTCAAACTCCGATCCCCCAGCCGCCGCAGCGCGTGCATCGTTCCGGCAGCGTGGCGGCTCCGGCACGTCCGGCCAGGCAGACCGCTGCCCCCAAGCGTCCCAGCATTTTCCGGCGCTTCCTGTACGGGTTGCTGCGGCGCCTGTATTTCGGCACAAAGACTATCTCCCGCCTGGTTCTGCTGATTCCCATCTTTGTCTTTATGGTGTGGGTCAGCTACACGGTGGACCGCAGCGGCCTGTTCCAGGGGGAACTGGCACCCCGCCGTATCGTGGACCTGATGCTGCAGGGCTACGACGTAACCAACTTTGAATCCATGGACGAACGTCAGGTAGTGCAGCTGTATGCCCAGGACGTACCCGAAACGCCCCAGGTCATCGGCATCGGCTCCAGCCGTGTGCTTCAGTTCAACCGGGAACTGGTGGGCGTGGACAGCTTTTTCAACATGGGTGTGACCGGCGCCGACGTGCGCGACAACATGACCAGCTACTATAAGATGGTCACCTACGACAAAGCCCCGGACGTCCTGATCTGGAGCGTGGACCCCTGGGTCTTCTATGGCAGCGAAGCCGCCTATGACTACCGGGCTGACGCCGAGCTGTACAATGAATTTCTGACCAAGGTCCTGGGCGTTCCCACCGACTATGAGGAACCGGACAAGGTGGAACTGTGGAAGGCACTGGTGGAACCGGCCTATTTCCAGGGGAATGTAGACTACTACGTCAAGAACCGCGGCCAGGATGTGGTAACGGATGACGACGGCAACACCATTGAGTTCAATCCCGTGACCGGCGACCCCTACAACCAGACCACCACCATCAAGCGGTCGGACGGCAGCGTGCTGTACGACACAGCCTTCCGCAACCAGACCCAGGAGCAGATCCTGGCGCTGGCGGCTGCGGCCAGCACCACCTTCAACAGCGTACATATGGAAGGGTTCGACGCTTTGGACGAGACCCAGATCCAGGCATTTGAAGCCTTCATTGACTACGCCCACAGCCAGGGCACCACGGTGATCCTGGTCCTGTCCCCCTGGCATCCCTTCCTGTACAACTATCTGCTCAACGAGACCGATATGCACAAGGGCTTTTTCCAGGTGGAGCCCTGGATCCGGCAGTACTGTGCCGAAAACAATGTCCCGCTGTACGGCAGTTATGACCCCGAATGCATCGCAGGAATCGAAGAGATGGACTTCTTTGACGGACTGCACTGCAAGGACACCGGCATCGAAAAGTTCTTCCCCGGCGTGCCTGCTGTTCTGGAAGCGATCGAAACCAATACCCTGCCCGATCCGCTAGCCACCACACCCCGCACGAGCCTGCCCACCCCTGACGGGACCGATTCCGGCGAAAGCAGCCCCGAGGAAAGCAGTCCGGAAACCGGCACTCCCTCAGAATCCGGGGTCGCCTGACCCGTCACCTTATTTTTTAGCCAAAACCCAAACAGAGTGCTTGACAGATTTTATGAAATCTGATACACTCGATATTGTTATCAAACAAGAAATGCGTGGACGGGGAAAAAGCCGTACCAGTTTCCAGCTATAGAGAGCCGCCGGTTGGTGTAAGGCGGTGCGGACGGTATCGCGTCACTGGCCCCTGAGCAGCCGGGTTGAGCAGCAGTTGCTGTTAGGTCCGGACGGAAATCTGACCGTTATCATACAGGCGCGATTCGCCCCCAACACAGGGCCGATCGTACAGAGGGGCCGTCCCCGTTTCCGGGTCGGCAATGAGAGTGGTACCGCGGGTACAGCATAGTAAAAGCTACTTCCCGTCTCTCAAAGGCAGAAAAGCCTTTGAGGGACGGTTTTTTTATTTGTCTTTCAAAGGCACCCACACCCTGAAGGAGGCAAACAATTATGATGGACGCAACCAAGTATCATGTAGGCTATTATCCCCCGCCGGTAGAACCGGGCCATGTATATGAGTGGCCTCAGAAAGACCACATTGAAAAAGCGCCTGCCTGGTGCAGCGTGGACCTGCGTGACGGCAACCAGAGCCTGATCGTTCCCATGAGCCTGGAAGAGAAGCTGGAATTTTACAATATGCTGCTCAAGATCGGGTTCAAGGAAATCGAGGTTGGCTTCCCTGCCGCCAGCGAAACGGAATATACCTTCCTGCGCAAGCTCATCGACGAAAACCGCATCCCCGAAGATGTGACCGTACAGGTGCTGACCCAGTGCCGCGACCACATCATCCGCCGCACCTTCGAGGCCGTCAAGGGTGCGCCCCGTGCCATCATCCACTTCTACAACTCCACCAGCGTGGCCCAGCGGGAACAGGTTTTCCGCAAGAGCAAAGAAGAGATCAAACAGATTGCCGTGGAAGGCGCCAAACTGGTCAAGCAGCTGAGCGAAGAGTACGAAGGCAATTTCCTGTTCGAGTACAGCCCCGAGAGCTTCACCGGTACCGAGCCGGAATACGCTGTGGAAGTGTGCAACGCTGTTCTGGATGTGATGCAGCCCACGCCTGACCGTCCCATGATCATCAATCTGCCGGTCACGGTGGAAATGAGCATGCCCCATGTGTACGCCAACCAGATCGAATGGTGCTCCAAGCATCTGAAGTACCGGGACAGCGTCATTCTTTCCACCCACCCCCACAATGACCGCGGCTGCGGCGTGGCGGACGCGGAACTGGCCGTGCTGGCCGGTGCCCAGCGCATCGAGTGCTGCCTGTTCGGCAACGGCGAGCGTACCGGCAACGTGGATGCCATCACCCTGGCCATGAACATGTACAGCCACGGTGTGGACCCCCACCTGGATTTCTCCGATATGCCCGGCATCTGCGAAGTGTACGAGCGGGTCACCCGGATGCATGTCTACGAGCGCACGCCGTATGCCGGCAGTCTGGTCTTTGCGGCGTTCAGCGGCAGCCATCAGGACGCCATCGCCAAGGGCATGAACTGGCGCAAGGAGCATAACCTCCACGAATGGACCTGCCCCTATATTCCTATCGATCCCCACGACATCGGCCGCACCTACGATGCCGACGTCATCCGCATCAACAGCCAGAGCGGCAAGGGTGGCATCGGGTTCCTGCTGCAGCAGAATTACGGCTACAATCCCCCGGCGCGCATGCGGGAGGACCTGGGCTATCGGGTCAAGGATGTTTCCGACCACGAACACCGCGAACTCAGCGTGAAAGAAGTGCTGTACGTTTTCGAGCATGCTTATCTCAACCACACTTCCCCGCTGAATGTCACCGAAGCGCACTTCACCCAGAATCCGGACAACACCATCACCGCCGATGTGACCCTGTCCTGCAACGGCGATATCAAGACTTGCTGCGCCACCGGCAACGGCCGTCTGGACGCGGTGGCCACCGCCATCGAGCAGGAGACCGGACTGCACTTCACCCTGGTGCATTACAGCGAACACGCCCTGGATTCCGATACCAACAGCCGCGCCTGCAGCTATGTTGGCCTGAAATGGGCCAGCGGCGACGAAACCTGGGGCTGCGGTACCCACACCGACATCATTGTGGCCGGTATCCGCGCACTGGTCAGTGCCATCAACAACAAGTAAACCTGACATAGAGGAACGGAGGTTTTTGCCATGGGAATGACCATGACCCAGAAGATTCTGGCCGCCCACTGCGGAGCCGATTCGGTCAAGGCCGGACAGCTCATCAACGCCAAACTGGACATTGTGCTGGGCAACGACATCACCACCCCGGTAGCCATCAACGAATTCGAGAAGGCCGGATTCAACTCAGTGTTCGACAAGACCCGCGTCAATATCGTGCTGGACCACTTTGTTCCCAACAAGGACATCAAGAGCGCCCAGCAGTCCAAGAAATGCCGGGAGTTCGCCAATAAATACGATATTCTGAACTTCTATGATGTGGGCACTATGGGCATTGAACACGCCCTGCTGCCCGAAAAGGGCATCGTGACCGCCGGCGACTGCATCATCGGTGCGGACAGCCACACCTGCACCTATGGTGCGGTGGGTGCTTTCTCCACCGGTGTGGGCTCCACCGATATGGCCGCCGGTATGGCCACCGGCATGGCCTGGTTCAAGGTTCCCGCTGCCATCAAGGTGGTGCTGAAAGGTGCCCTGAAAGCCCCGGTTTCCGGCAAGGACGTGATTCTGCACCTCATCGGCACCATCGGTGTTTCCGGTGCCCTGTACAAGAGCCTGGAGTTTGTGGGCGACGGCGTCAAGAGCCTGACCATGGAGGACCGCCTGTGCATCTGCAACATGGCCATTGAGGCCGGTGCCAAAAACGGCATCTTCCCGGTGGATGAAACCTGCGAAGCCTACCTCAAAGGCCGCAGCCAGCGTCCCTGGGTGAAATACGAGGCCGACCCGGATGCCGAGTACGAGCGCACGGTGGAGATCGACCTGGACACTCTGGTGCCCACCGTCGCGTATCCCCACCTGCCGGAAAACACTCATCCCGCCAGCGAAGGCAAGGACATTGCCATTGATCAGGTAGTCATCGGCTCCTGCACCAACGGTCGTCTGGAGGATATGGAAGCTGCCTGGAAGATCCTGAAAGGCCACCATGTGGCCAAGGGCGTGCGGGTCATCATCATCCCCGCCACCATGGCTGTCTACAAAGAGTGCATCCTGCGCGGCTACACCACCGATTTCATCGATGCCGGGTGCATCGTTTCCACCCCCACCTGCGGCCCCTGCCTGGGCGGATATATGGGCATTCTGGCGGAGGGTGAGCGCTGTGTTTCTACCACCAACCGCAACTTTGTGGGACGTATGGGTCATGTGGACTCCGAAGTCTATCTGGCCAGCCCCGCCACCGCCGCTGCCAGCGCACTGACCGGACACATCACCGACCCGAGGGAGGTTTGAAGATGAAAGCACAGGGTACTGTTTACAAATACGGGGACAACATCGATACCGATGTCATCATCCCCGCCCGTTACCTGAACACCCAGGACGCCAAAGAACTGGCCAGCCACTGCATGGAGGACATCGACAAGAGCTTTGTCACCAAGGTAAAGCAGGGCGATATCATGGTGGGCGGCGAGAACTTTGGCTGCGGCTCCTCCCGGGAGCATGCGCCCCTGGCCATCAAGTCTGCCGGGATCGACTGCGTCATTGCCAAGAGCTTTGCCCGCATCTTCTACCGCAACGCCATAAACATTGGGCTGCCCATTCTGGAATGCCCTGCTGCCAGCGAGGCCATCGCTGACGGCGACACCGTGGCCATCGACTTTGATACCGGCGTCATCACCGATGTGACCACCGGTGCCACCTTCCAGGCGGAACCGTTCCCGCCCTTCATCCAGAACATCATTCAAAAAGGCGGCCTGATGGCCAGCATCCGGGAGGGCAAATAAGATGCAGAAAAACATTGCGCTCATCTACGGCGACTGCTCCAGTCCCGAGATCGTCACCCAGGCAGTGCGGGTGCTGGACAAAATTGCCGCCAAGCACGGCCACACCTTCACCTACACCCGCGCCTACATGGGCGGCGAGGCCATCGACAAGTTCGGTGATCCCCTGCCCCAGTCCGAGCTGGACAAGTGCCTGGCTGCGGACAGTGTGCTGCTGGGCGCCATCGGCGGCCCCAAATGGGAGGGCATGCCCGGGGACAAGCGCCCGGAAAAAGGCCTGCTCCGGCTGCGCGCCGGGATGGGGCTGTACTCCAACAGCCGTCCGGCCAAGATCTGGCCCCAGCTTTCCGACGCCAGCCCGCTGAAACAGGAGATTGTGGACAAAGGCATCGACTTCATTGTGGTGCGGGAACTCATCGGTGGCGTGTACTTTGGGGAGCACAAGACCTTTGAAGAAAATGGCGAGAAGATTGCCGTGGACACTATGCCCTATTCCGAGCACGAGATCGAGCGGATCGGCCGCATCGGCTTTGAAACGGCCATGAAGCGCCGCAAGAAGCTGACCTGTGTGGACAAGGCCAACGTGCTGGACACCAGCCGTCTGTGGCGTGCCGTGATGCACCGTCTGTCCGCCGAGTATCCGGAGGTGGAGTACGGCGAGATGTTCGTGGACAATGCCGCCATGCAGATCTGCAAGAATCCGGCCCAGTTTGATGTCATCGTGACCGAGAACATGTTCGGCGACATTCTGTCCGATGAAGCCAGCGAGATCACCGGCAGCATCGGCATGGTCCCCTCCTCCAGCCTGGGCGAAGGCACCAACGGCCTGTATGAGCCCATCCACGGTTCCGCCCCCGACATTGCCGGGCAGGACGTGGTCAACCCCATCGCCTGCATTCTGTCCGCCGCCATGATGCTGCGGTACAGCTTCGGTATGGCAGCAGAAGCCGACGAGATCGAAGCAGCCGTATCCGCCGTGCTGGACGAAGGGCTGCGCACCGCCGACATCATGCAGGAAGGCTGCACCAGGATCGGCTGCACCGCCATGGGTGATGCCATCCTGGCCCACATCTGAGACATTTCCTACCTCAATTTCATCATAAAACGCAATGCCCCCGCCGCAGAACCATGCGGCGGGGGCGATGCTTTTATGATGAAAAGTGAATGGCAGATCAAGAATTGCGCTTTTCCCGCCAGGGATGTCTGGCGGCCATGGAGTTGTAGCGGATCACCCGCAGCAACATGAGGAGCAGGCCAATAGCAGTCAACAGCAGGCAGACGGTGGCGGGATGCATCGGGAACGCTTCCAGCGGAAGTCGGAGCATCCAGAAAGGCATGGTAATAGCCAGCCCCAAAATCACCATCGACAGCGCAATCAGCAGTATCTTAGCCGGCAGGTTGTTTTTATCCAGCGGCGGCTTGAACTGCCGTTTCAGAAGCATACCCAAAGTACCGAGGGTTGTGTACAGGACCAGGGACAGGATCAACCACCCGGCAGCGTCAGGCCGACTCACCCCAAAAAGGCTCATCAGTACGCCGTACACAACCCCCACACCGGTGAGGATCATGGCAAAATACCCGGTCAGGTAATCCAGCACATTCCCCCGGTCGATGGAATTGGCCAGATTGCGGTAAAAGGCATCTTCATCCCCCAGCGTAGAACGCAGCGTTTCGCCCCGGCGGTCGGCTTCGGCCGCCATGAGGATCAGGTCCCGCAGGACCAGTTCCACCTCGTAAGCGTTCATGCTCACCTGCTGCAGCCAGGTCCTGGCCCGGTCCACCGAATTTTTATCAAGATCGTTCAGAGCAGCCCGGTCCTTCCGGTTCTGCAGCCACAGGGCGTGATATTCACTGAATACCATATATGTATACCCCTTTTAATGTTGTGTCTGTTCCCGCCAGGGATGATTGCTGGCATACCGGTTATAACGGAAGTTTTGCCAGCACTGGCTTCCTATGGCCCAGGCCAGCTGGTACAGGATCGCCAGCCAAAGAGGTCCCTCAATAGGATAAACCACCACTACCTTACTGAAGGCAACACACAGACAGACAAACACCGCTATAAAAAACAGATTCCATCCCAATTCCACCCATGTACCAAAGCGCAGGCTCAGCTTGTGACCGATGCGATGCATCCAGGCACAAAGGCACAGCCAAAACAAAAACAGGACCGGAGAGGCCAGCGACTGAAGCAAGTTCAAGTGGGCGTTTCCGCGGTTTACGACAAGCATGATTACATTAAAAATGACCAATATCATGTACGCCGTAGGATACCATGTAGAGACATAATCCAGCGGACTTCCCCGATCAATACCGTCCACGATCTGGCGGCAGTATTCGTCGGGGTTGCCTCCCATGACCTGCTCCAGATCACTTCCCCGGGCCTCCGCCTGGGCCGCCATCCCGATAAGGTCTTTCCGCACCAGCTCAACCTCATAGCAGTTCCAGGTGTATGCCGACATACGGTCATATACCTGCCGCAGGATATCCTGATTCCGCTTGCTCAGGGTCGATCCTCGCAGCTTGTTTTCCTTGTACAGTTCCGTATATTCGTTTTGCACCAGATTTTTCAGCATGATGGTCACACCCTCTCCCAATAAAGACTGTTCAATCCTGCAGGATGGCCTCTACCGCCGCAGCAGTCAGATGCCATGCCTGCTCAAATTCCGTCAGATAACAGATTCCATCCTGCGTCAGACTGTAATACTTGCGGCTGGGCCCACTGGGAGATGCCCTGTATTCCGCTTTCAGCAGTCCTTTGCGTTCCAGGCGCAAGAGCAGCGGATACAGGGTGCCTTCGTTCACATCGGCAAAGCCTGCCTGCCGTAGTGCCGCGGCAATTGCATACCCGTAGGAAGCTTCCCGGGATATGATTTTGAGGATGCAGCCTTCCAGTGTTCCCTTGTTCAGCTGTGAACGTTCAAACATGGTGCATCCTCCTTCCACTACCTTGCATTGCAAGGTTCCTTCTGACTATATTGTAATGCAAGGTAGTGGTATTGTCAATCGGTTCCAACAAAAAAATATCGCCCGGCGGGACATTTCCCGTCAGGCGCATTTCCATATTATAAAGATGACCGGTCAGGCCTTTTCCCAGGGAGAACGGACAATTTCCCCGGAATCCACCTTGGTGAAATCCGGCACTTCGGCCCCGGCTTTCACAATACCGCCGGGTGCTACATGGACGGCGGCCCCCAGGTGTGCGTCATGGTCCACAATGCTTCCGGCGTTGAGCAGGCATCCGGCACCGGTGCTTACATTAGCCCCCACAAAAGCAAAGGGC
>DXNX01000054.1:8606-15248 GCA_019413245.1 Oscillospiraceae bacterium | reverse complement strand
CTGGCGTACTGGGTGGCACACAGACCCAGACCGTTCAGACCCAGGGAAAAATCATAGTTGCCGCCGCCTTCGCCGTACTTGCCGCCGGCGTACAGCTCACAGAAAACCAGGTCCCAGTTCCACCGCTGTTCGGCCTTGTTGTAATCCACGGGGATGCCGCGGCCGAAGTCCTCCACTTCCACGCTGTGGTCCGGGTAGAGGGTGACGTTGATTTTATCGCCAAAACCGTCCCGGGCTTCGTCGATGGAGTTGGAGACGATCTCAAAGATGGAATGGGCACAGCCTTCCACACCGTCGGAGCCGAAAATAACGGCCGGACGCTTGCGGACACGGTCCGCGCCCTTCAGACTTTTGATGCTTTCGTTGCCGTAAACCTGTTTTTTTGCCATGCGGCTTCCCCCTGAAATTGCGTTGTGACGAGTTCATGCGTTTTTTGCGCGTATTTATTATTTAACCATGAAATTGAAGGGTTTGTCAAATGACGGTTTCATTATATCACAACTCATGGTTGTATTGCAAGATATGAAACAACCGCCGGGGATACACAACCCCCGGCGGTGTCTGTTCGGTTCCATGGCAATGGCGCGTGTCAGTTACCGCTGCTTTCCGTCTGTTCCTGCAGGTAGGCATCCAGCTCATCAGCTGCTTTGTTCAATGCCTCCTGCGCTTCGGCATTTCCTTCCACCGCACTGTCCGCTTCCAGCTGTTCGGCCTCTTCCTGAATGACCGCGAGCTGTTCTTTCGCGTTTTCGGTCATGGCCTGCTCATCCTCTTCGGTAAGTACAGCCTTATCCTCCTCGGTGGGTTCGGACTTATCCTCCTCCGCAGCGGGTTGGGATTCAGACGATACCGCAGGTTCCTTAGCGGTATCGTCTGAGGAATCTTCCGGGGTCTGGGTATCCGTAGAAGCGGCCGGGTCGGATGCAGGCTGGGACTCATCCGTCTTGGGGGCACAGCCGAACAGAGACAATGCCAGGCAGGCTGTAATCAAAAGGGTGACGGCACAACGTTTCATATCAGTTCTCTCCTTTTTCGGCCCTGCTGCCAGGGGGTGTACTTCCCTTTCCCCCGGTGCATGCACGAGGCGGAAAGGGTTTCTGTTTTCAGAATATCATATCCCGACTTGCCATGCAAGGCAATTTTCAACGATACATCTGTAAAAGTTTGGTTACATTCCTTTACACAAAAAGCCCTCCTGCCGAAAAGACAGAAAGGCTTTTTTGTGTTTTGATAATAAAAGGATCTCAGCCCATCATGCTGAAGAAATCCACCTGGCTGGTTTCGGGCAGGTTGCCCAGGGCGCCCACATCCCGCAGCTTATCCAGAATGGACTGTGCCACACCGGATGCCTGCTGCAATTCCTCGATGGAGATATACTGCTCTCCATGGATAGTAGCCTGTTCCAGCGCAATGGCGGCACTTTCGCCCAGACCTTTCAGAGAAGTAAAGGGCAGGCGGACCTTGCCGTCCTCCACGATATACTTGCTGGCGTAGCTCTTGCCCAGTTCAATGGGCAGGAACTGGCAGCCGCGCTGCAGCATCTCGTTGACCAGCTGCAAGCTGACCAGGGCGTCGTCGTCCTTGGCGGTACGCTCATCCTTGGGGATGCGCTCGTTATCCCGCAGATGCTCCTTTGCCACGCGCACACCGCCCACGGCAGCTTCATAGTCGATATCAGCGCCGCGGACGGTAAAGTACACCGCATAGAAGATAGCCGGATGGTAGACCTTGAACCACATCAGACGGATAGCCGCCATCAGGTAGGCCACCGCGTGGGCCTTGGGGAACATATACTTGATCTTGCGGCAGGATTCAATGTACCAGTCGGGCACATCGTGTTCCCGCATGGCTTCCTCCCAGCCGGGCTTGAAGCCGCCCTTGGCCACCTTGCCCTTACGCACGGCCTCCATGATGTCAAAGGACATCTTGGGTTCCAGACCTTTGCGCAGCAGGTACAGCATGATACTGTCACGGCAGCCGATGACCTCCGCAATGGTGCAGGTCTTGGAACGGATGAGTTCGTCGGCGTTGTTGGTCCAGACGTCGGTACCGTGGGACAGACCGGAAATCTGAATCAGTTCCGAGAAGTTCTTGGGCTGGGCATCCAGCAGCATCTGGCGCACAAAGTTGGTACCCATTTCCGGGATACCGAACGTGCCGGTCTGGCTGCCGATCTGTTCCGGGGTAACGCCCAGAGCCTCAGTGGAAGTCAGCAGGCTGTACACCTTGGGATCGTTCATCGGCACCGAGTTGATGGGAATGCCGGAATATTCCTCGAAATATTTGTAGAAGGTAGGCACATCGTGGCCCAGCTCGTCCAGCTTGAGCAGCGTGTCGTGCAGGTATTTGAATTCGAAGTGGGTGGTCAACAGACCGCCCTTCACGTCGTCCGCCGGGTGCTGGATGGCGCAGAAATCGTAAATATCAAAGGTATCGGGCACAACGACCATGCCGCCGGGGTGCTGACCGGTGGTACGCTTGACACCGGTACAGCCGATGCACAAGCGGTTTTCCTCCGCACGATTGACGGTGCGGCCCCGCTCTTCCAGGTACTTTTTGACGTAGCCGTAAGCGGTCTTGTCCTGCAGACCGGAAACCGTACCCGCCTTGAACACGTTCTCTTTGCCAAAAAGTTCCTCGGTGTACCGGTGAACATTGGACTGGTACATACCGGAGAAGTTCAGATCGATATCGGGTTCCTTGTCGCCGTAGAAGCCAAGGAAGGTCTCGAAGGGAATATCGTGACCTTCCATGATCATGGATGTACCGCAGACCGGGCACTTTTTGTCCGGCAGGTCAAAGCCGTCCATGGTATGCCCATCGTCGATCCATTCGCTGTGCTGACATTCGGGGCACAGGTAATGGGGCGGCATACTGTTGACTTCCGAAATGCCCGCAAAGTGGGCCACGGCAGAGGAACCGACGGAGCCACGGCTGCCCACCTGATAGCCGCCCGCGTTGGAGAAAGCCACCAGCTTGACGGCGATGACGTACAAAACCGCGTAGCCGTGGCCGCAGATGGAATCCAGTTCCTTTTTCAGGCGCTTTTGCAGAATATCGGGCAGAGGGCTGCCGTAATCTTTCCGGGCGTGTTCCCAGGTGCCGGTGCGCAGCTGTTCCTCGGCCCCCTTGATGGAAGGCGGGTAAGTTCCCTTGGGGATAGCGCGCAGGTTGCCGTCGATGGTGGCGGCAATCTTGTTGGGGTTGGTGACCACCACCTCGTAGGCTTTTTCCTTGCCCAGATAGCTGAATTCCTCCAGCATATCCTGGGTGGTGCGGTAAAACAACGGTGCCTGGTTATCTGCATCCTTGAAGCCGTTGCCTGCCTGCAGCACAGCACGGTAGACGGCATCCTCCGGCTCCTGGAAATGAACGTCGCCTGTGGCTACCACCGGCTTGTGCAGTTCGTCGGCCAGTTCAATAACGGTACGGTTGAAGTTTTTGATTGCCTCAACGGAATCCACCTGTCCGTTGCGGACCATAAATTCGTTGTTGCCCAGCGGCTGGATCTCCAGCACGTCGTAATAGTCGGCAATGCGCAGCAGATCTTCATGGCTGCGGCCCGCTACAATAGCGCGGTACAGTTCACCTGACTCGCAGGCGGAAGACAGAATCAGACCTTCCCGGTACTGGTTGAGGAGACTGCGCGGCACACGAGGCTTTTTGAAGAAATATTTGGTGTGAGCCGCGCTGACGATGCGGTACAGGTTCTTGAGGCCGGTCTGGTTCTTGACCCAGATAATCAGGTGGCTGTATTTCTTCTTCAGAACCTCTTTGTTGCCGCCCAGACCGGTGTTGATATCCTCAACATTATAGATTTCCTTCTCGTTCAGGTCCTCGAGCATCTTCTCAAAGATGCGGGCCAGGGCCATGGCATCGTCCGTAGCGCGATGATGATTAAAGGGAGGAATTTCCAGATGTTTGTTGATGGTATCCAGCCTATAATTTCGCAGCCCCGGAAACAGCGCCTGTGCCATGGGGACCGTGTCGATATACGGGTTATTGAAGGTAATGCCCGCCCGCTCGGCCGCTCGCTGCAGAATGAGCATGTCAAAGCTGCTGGCGTTGTGGGCAATCAAAATATTGTCCCCGCAGAACTCTTTAAAGCTGCGGATGGCCTCGTCCGGGGATGGCGCATCCGCCACCATGGCATCATTGATGCCGGTCAGTTCCACCACCTTGGCCGGAATGGGCCGTCCTGGGTTGACAAAGGTACCGAAGCTCTTTTCCTCGTTGATCTTGCCGTTTTCCACATAGACGGCGCCGATCTCGGTCATGAGATCGTTGTTGGTATCCAGGCCCGTGGTTTCGGTATCAAAAACCACGAAACTGCCGGTCAGAGGCATCTGCACCTTGCCGTAAACCGTGGGAATCATATCGTCCACGAAGTAAGCTTCGCACCCGTAGATCAACTTGAAATTCGGGTCGGAACCATGGATGTCATCGGCCGCCAGCATGGCTTCCGGGTAGCCCTGACAGACACCGTGGTCGGTGATGGCAATGGCCCGGTGGCCCATACGGTGGGCCAGACGGACGATCTTACCGGGGTCGCAGAAGCCGTCCATGGAGCTGGACTTGGTGTGCAGGTGCAGTTCCACCCGCTTCTGGCCTTCGGGTGCGGTATCCTGGCGGGGTTCACGCTCCACCTGCAGCACATCATAGGGCAGCAGGACGTAGTCACGCTCGTACTTATCGTAGGTATAATTGCCCCGCACGATGAGAGTGGTGCCGGGCTTGAGGCCCTCCCACTTGGACATATCTTCCCCGTCGTCGCCCAGCACTTTGAGGTTGATGGAGCCGTTATAGTCGGTGATGGAGGTAAAATAAATCTTGCGGCGGCTGCCCTTGACCTCGGTAGCAAAGACGTCGCCCCAGACCGTGACCTTGCCGCCGTCGCCCAAATCATTGAGGGGACGCAAATCAGCAGGCTTGAAAGGCTTACCGTGGAAGAGCTTGGGTGCCTTGGGGGCAAGGTTCAGGCCGTCAATGGTAAAGGGAGCCACTTCCTCCTTGGCCTTGAACTGTACCGCGGGGGTCTTTTCGGCCACACGGCGTTCCAGATCCTCGGCATTGAGCTGGGCAGCCACATCCTGCATGCGCACCACCGGCAGCGCACCGGTACGTTCCTGGATCAGCTCCGCCAGATGCCGCGGAAACTCCACGCTTTCCAGAATCGTGCGGCCTGCGTTGACGCGTACAGTCAGTCCGTCCGGTTCAAAAGCCACCGGCTGGTCCTTGTCCAGAAAGCCGTTGACCGGCATTCCATGCTGCTTGAGTTCCTCAATGAGCAGCGCCACGGAATCCGGCGTGATGGCATTATAATTGAAATAATTGCGCAGCGAAAGTTCATAGCCGGCAAACACCGGTTCCAGAGAGGCCAGCAGCCGGGCACAGAGGTCCTTATCCAGAGGGTCCGAACTGCGCAGGCTGATGACTACCTTGCGGGAGGTACGGAACAGCTCCACTTTCTCCACGATTACGCCGCTGAAGCAGGCATTGAACTGGGCGTCGGCCGTAAACTGCGGCCAGACCTGAGTAACTAAAGGTTTCAAGGCTTCTCCTTTGTGTTGGCAGGGTCTGCAGACAGGAATTCCAGGGCTGGGGGCATCAGCGCTTTTTGTTTTTCGGACCGGAAGTCCGGCGGAACTCTCCACTGTGCAGCATCCAGAAAAACAAAGCCACAACAGCAGCGGTCATAACCAGAAAAACAACGCCGCCCGCCCATTGTGCTGTGCTGAAAAAAACATAGGCACAAAAGCCGAACAGTGCTGCGGCCAACGCCAGCAGCACTGCGGTAAAGCGCGGACTAATGGCCACCAACAGATCAACAACGAGTTGCAGCAGGTCCATGGGGGCTTTCCTCCGTGTAAAATTTACAGCTTATAAATCTCGTCCACGAACTGGTCCACGATGTTGTCCTTCAGCATGCGGACCTTTTCGCCGCGGATGAACAGCAGGGCGCAATCCTTGCCGCCGGCAATACCGATATCGGCGTCGGACGCCTCACCCGGGCCGTTGACGATGCAGCCCATGATGGCGATTTTGATGGGCTTTTTGAATCCATCAGCCCGCAGGCGTTCTTCCACCTGACGGGCAATGTCCATCATGGGATACTGGGTGCGGCCGCAGGTGGGGCAGCTGATGATTTCCGGGCCGGCCACTGCATAGCCTACGGCGCGCAGGATGTCATATCCGGCCAGGACTTCGTTTTCCGGCGTATCGGTCAGGGACACGCGCAGGGTGTCGCCAATGCCTTCCAGCAGCAAGCCGCCGATGCCCATGCCGGACTTGATGAGGCCCATACGGTTGCCGCCGGCCTCGGTCACGCCCACATGCAGAGGATAGTCGGTCTTGGCACTGAGCATCCGGTAGGCCGCCATCATGCGGGGCACATTGGAGGACTTGATGGAAATAACGATGTTATTGAAATCGTGTTTTTCCAGCAGCTGCACATGGTACATGGCGCTTTCCACCATGGCTTCGGGCACCGGAGCACCATACTTGGCCAGGATGTGCTTTTCCAGGCTGCCGCCATTGACACCGATGCGGATGGGAACATTCTTGGCATTGCAGGCATCGGCCACCGCCTTGACGCGGTCGTCATCCCCGATGTTGCCGGGGTCTGTCTCTTATACACATCTG
>DXNX01000054.1:3326-8596 GCA_019413245.1 Oscillospiraceae bacterium | reverse complement strand
GGTTGATGCGGATCTTGTCAGCACCGGCATCCAAAGCGGCCAGGGCAGCCTTGTAGTCGAAATGAATATCGGCCACCACGGGAATGTCCACCGCTTCCTTAATGGCGGAAACCACCGCCGCATCCTTGGGCGTGGGGACCGTGACACGCACGATCTGGCAACCGGCTTCAGCCACACGGCGGGCCTGCGCCACGTTGCCGGCGATATCCTCCACCGGAACGTTGAGCATGGTCTGCACTGCAATGGGATTGTTGCCGCCGATGGTGACATTGCCGATCTTGACCGTTCGTTTGAGCTGGCGCATACAAAGACACTCCTTATATAAATTTCGTGATATCCTGGAAAGTAACAAAAATCATCAAAGCCAGCAGCGCCACGATTCCCGCAGCGTTGAGAGCCGCCTGTATCCGGGCGGGCACTGTTTTGCCGGAAACCCATTCCACTGCCAGAAACAACAGTTTGAAACCATCCAGCCCCGGAATGGGCAGCAGGTTGAAAATTCCCAGGTTGACCGAGATCAGAGCGGCCAGACTGACCACATCTTTCCATCCGTAGCGCACAGCCTGGCTGACAGCGCTGACCACGCCCACCGGACCGGACAGCTGATTGATGCTGACACGGCCGGTAAACATATCAAGGAACCCGCGCAGGATAGCCCGGGCATAATACAGGAAATACCGGCCCGCCCAGCTGGCCACCGACCGCGGCGTCTTGGCAATACCATACACCTGGAAGTCCAGCACCATGGTTTTGGTGCCATCCTCGGCCGTGGCGGAATCAAAATGGACTGCCGGCAGCGTGGTGATCTGCCCATCCCGCAAAACAGTCATGGAGGCGGTATAATCCGGGGTGCGCTGCAATTCGTAGACAATATCTTCCGCCACGAAGCAGGCCCGGCCGTTCACGGCCAGGATCTCGTCCCCCGCCTGCAGGCCGCTGGCCTCACTGGCCGGAGCGTCCCCCAGGAAGTCGTATACCATGCAGCTGGTGATGGCATCCTGCCCGCAAAGCAGGACCACCAGCAGAAAATATCCCAGGACAAAGTTCATCATGGCACCGCACAGAATCACAAAAAAGCGATGCGAAGGGGGCGCCTCATCAAAAAACTTGCCCTTGACCGCAGCGGGCAGAAGCGGACGCCGACGGTCATACGCCGCATGGGGGCGGCTGAACGAGCCGGCAGAATCCGCCTCGTCCCCCTCTTCCCCCTCGTCTGGATTTTCGCCGGGCAAAAGGTTGTAACCGCCCAACGGAAGCAGCCGAATACTGTATCGGGTGCCGTTTTTTACCCGCGACCACAAAGCCGGGCCGAACCCGATGGAAAATTCCTGAACCCACATTCCCACACGACGGGCCGCCAGAAAATGGCCGGCCTCATGCACCAGCACGACCAGCCCGAAAACCACGATTGCCGCAATGGTGGTGAGAAGGACGTTCGTCATGAAACACCTCGAAAAAATCAGACCGGGCAGCGGACAAACAGACCGCCCCGCGGAGTCAATTTACAGATGGGCGCGGACGTAAGCGCGCGCCATAGCGTCACAGTCATATACATCCTGCAGCGTGTAGTCACCGCCGAAGGCTTCGCTGTCCACCACGCCTTCCACCAGTCGCCCGATGTCCAGGAAGCCGATCTTATCCTGCAGGAACAGACGCACGGCTTCCTCGTTGGCACCGTTGGCAGCGCAGGGAGCCAGACCGCCCTTGCGGATGGCTTTCTTGCAGGCTGCCAGGCAACGGAAAGTTTCCTCATCGGCCACATCGAAGCTCAACGACTTCAGGGCCGCGAAATCCAGTTCCGGCACCGGACTGGGCAGACGGTCAGGCCAGGTCAGCGCATACTGGATGGGAATGCGCATATCCGGCACCCCCATCTGGGCAATGACCGAGTTATCTGCAAACTGCACTGCAGAATGGATGACGCTTTCCCGCTGCACCACGATCTGAATCTTGTCTTCGGGCAGGCCGAACAGCCAGACGGCTTCGATCAGCTCCAGGCCTTTGTTCATCAGAGTGGCGGAGTCGATGGTGATTTTGGCGCCCATATTCCAGTTGGGATGTTTGAGGGCGTCCTCCTTTTTCTTGCCGGCCAGCTGGTCCTGCTTCATGCCGAAGAAGGGACCGCCGGAAGCGGTGAGCAGAATCTTGGTCAGCCGCTTGGCCGAATGCTGGTCCTGCAGGCACTGGAAAATAGCGGAGTGTTCACTATCCACCGGCAGCAGGCGCACGCCCTTGCGGCGCACCGCATCGGTGACAAGGTGGCCGCCGGTGACCAGGCTTTCCTTATTGGCCAGGGCCAGGTCGTGGCCGCTCTCAATGGCAGCCAGAGAAGCAGGCAGGCCTGCAATGCCGACCACAGCATTCAACACCACATCAGGGCCATCCATGGCCGCCAGGGTGCGCAGGCCTTCGGCTCCCTTGAGCAGCTGCGGGGCGTCGGTCACGCCGGCCAGTTCAGACTGCAGGCGGTCACAGGCCGTCTCATCCACCACGGCCACATAGCGCGGGTGGAATTCCTGAATCTGCTTCAAAAGAATTTCAACACGGGAATGGGCTGCCAGGCCGAAGATGGTATACCCGTGCATGCGGGCCACGTCCAGGCTCTGGGTACCGATGGAGCCGGTGGAGCCCAGCAGAGTGATGGTCTTACTCATACATTCACTTCCTAATCAAAGAGCGGAAAGATAGAAGAAATGGCGCACAACAATGGACACAAACGGCGCAATGAACATCACGCTGTCAAAGCGGTCCAGAATACCGCCGTGACCCGGGAAGATGGTGCCGTAATCCTTGATGCCCACCTGACGCTTGACTGCTGAGGCGAACAGGTCGCCCAGGATGCCCAGCACGGAGGCAATAGCACCCATGCCCAGAATCACCAGATAATGCTGCGGGTTGATGTTGACAGTGAACATCTGCAGCTGCCCGGAAAGCAGGCCATAAACAAAGGTGACCAGCAGCCCGGCCAGCATACTGCCGATAACACCGCCGACGGCACCTTCCACCGTCTTGTGCGGGCTGACGATGGGGGCCAGCTTGTGACGGCCGAAGGCACGCCCCGCAAAATAGGCGGATGTATCGCCGCCCCAGGCGAAGCAGAGCACCAGCAGGATGAAGTAGATAGCATCATAACCGTACTGGTCCACAGGCAACTGCCGCTTGAGGTAGATCAGCGAATAGAAGCAGAACAGAATGACACCGCTGAAATACACAAACCCGGCCAGGCGGCCGAAGTCCAGCGTTCCATGTTTGGCGATCAGGCAGATGTTGTAATACAGGACCACCAGGAAGCTGACCGGCAGAATAAGGGCACGGACAGCATCACTGCTGGACAGCATGATCAGCAGCGTATAGGGAATGGCCGCTGCAAACAGATACCACTGACGGCGGCCGAACCCCATGGCGGAATACACTTCGTGCATGCCGATGAGGCAGATCAGCGCCAGGACCAGGTCGAAAAAGACGGTGTCAAAAAAAGCCAGAACAACCGCCAGCAGGCACAGGCCCACCACGGCCGTTATGATTCGAGTTTTCATATAGACGGGAATTCCTTTCGGAGACAGAGTTGAGCGTTCCCTTTTACAGGGAGGACAGTTTTACTATATGCGCTCCTCTGCCGGACTTTGCCAGATATAACGTATGCCGCGCAGATGCGCGGCACACGCAGCAGAAAGCCTGAAGAATCAGACTTCCATGATCTCCTGATTTTTGGCGGCGCAGGTTTCGTCGATCTTCTTGACGAACTTGTCGGTCAGCTTCTGGATCTCTTCTTCCAGGTTCTTCTGGTCGTCCTCGGTCACTTCGCCGGCCTTCTTCATGGCCTTGAACTTATCCATGGCATCGCGGCGGACATTGCGCACGGCAACCTTGGCTTCCTCGCCCTGCTTCTGCACGTCCTTGGTCAGCTGCTTGCGGCGTTCCTCAGTGGGAGCCGGGAACACCAGGCGGATGGTATGACCGTCATCGATGGGGTTGATGCCGATATCGCTGGTCTGGATTGCCTTGGAAATTTCCTTGACCATCTTGGGGTCCCAGGGGGTGATGGTCAGGATGCGTGCTTCGGCCACAGCCACAGCCGCGATCTGGTTGACCGGGGTGGGAGCGCCGTAATAATCCACTGCGACCTTGTCCAGAATGGCCGGGTTGGCACGGCCGGCGCGGATGGTAGCCAGCTCACGGGTGAGATGGTTGACGCAGTTGGTCATTTTTTCTTCGTAGATCTTGGTCGTGCTGCTCATACATGTGTCTCCTTTTGTTCAACGGCCTTGTGCCGTGTTTTTCTTTCATTTCGGGGGCAAGCCGGTCATTCCTTGACCAGCGTACCGATCTTTTCGCCGCGCACTGCACGGGCAATGTTGGAGCCATCGCCCATATCAAAGACCAGAATGGGCAGGCCGTTGTCGCGGCAGAGGCTGGCGGCGGTGGAATCCATCACGGCCAGGCGCTCATCCAGAACGCGGGTGAAGGTCAGGGTTTCATAGCGCACCGCATCGGGATATTTGTGGGGGTCCTTGTCATAGACACCATCCACCATGGTAGCCTTGAGCATGGCATCAGCACCGATCTCCAGCGCGCGCAGGGCGGAAGCGGTATCGGTGGAGAAGATGGGGTTGCCGGTGCCGCCGCCGAACACGACGACCGTGCCGGCTTCCAGAGCGGCAATGGCCTTGTCGCTGGTAAAGGTCTCGGCCACCTGAGGCATGACGGCGCTGGTCATCACCACCGCAGGCACGCCCTGCTGACGCAGTGCATCCTTGACAGCCAAAGCATTCATGACCGTGGCCAGCATGCCGATCTTGTCGGCATCCATGCGGTCCATTTTGCCGCTGGAACGACCGCGCCAGAAGTTGCCGCCGCCGACCACAATGCCGATCTGTACACCCATTTCATGAGCTTCACGAACGCCGGCGCAGATGGAAGCAATGGTTGCCTCATCGAAGCCGGTGCCCTTGCTGCCGGCCAGCGCTTCGCCGCTCAGTTTCAACAAAATACGATTATAACGGTTCTCCATAGTAAGCACCACCTGATGTTGTCATATGTAGTTATTTTACAATAGTTTGCCCTCAAAGTAAATAAGCGTGCGGAAAAAGGCATAAAAAATTCACACCGACGTTATCGCCGGTGTGAAAGATAAAGTTTATTCCTGCGTTTCATCCCAGGACCGCCGCAAATTCCCGGTGCAGGCGATACCGGCACAGCGATTCGGTCTGTCTCTTCTGGATTGCATCATCCGCCAGAAGCAGTTGTGACGGGTCCGGGCGATATTCCGG
>DXNX01000054.1:0-3316 GCA_019413245.1 Oscillospiraceae bacterium | reverse complement strand
CGTCAACGCAAAGCCGTATGTCTCCCCTGCTGCAGCCTGCAGATCCCAGCCCAGCGCCGCTGCATACTCCCGCACCAGCAAAAGACCGGTCCCGCCGCAGTTCAGCAGATTTCCGCTGATGGACTCCCCCGTCAGCAACTCCATTGCCGCCGGGTCCGCACCGTGTCCATTGTCCCGGTACAGCAGGCGGCGGTCCGCCGTGCAGGTCAGTTCCACCGTATCGGCACCGGCCCGCACCGAATTGGAGACCAGATTGGCCAGCAGACTGTTGACCAGAGCCTCATCTGCTTCCAGCCAAAGGCCGTCCTGCGTTTCATTCAAAAGCCGAACCTGTGCCGGATGTCCACAGGCCGCCAGTTCCTCTCGCGCACAATCGCAGAAAATCCGCAGATGCTCGGCCAGCTCCATTGGCAAGGGAGCACGCAGGCGCCGTAACTGACTGCCCAGAGCCAGGTCGGCGGCATTGTCGGCCAGCCGTTCCAGGCGCTGGATGCGCCGGGTCATTTCCTGCAGCGTGTCCAGTCCGGTGCTGCGGACCGGCTCCGGGGCCTGCTGCTCCAGATACCGGGTCAGTGCATCCACCGTGCCCTGCAAAACACAGAAATCCTCCGCCAGGCGGCCTTTCAGCCCGCCGCGAAGGAGGTCAAAGTTTTCCGACAGGGTCTGGTCATTCCGGTTTTCGGTGTTCATCGCCAGAGTCTCCTCTTTTTACGGCCATGATGCAGCGGCATCAGTGGCCTATGGCACGGCGGATCAGTTCGGTCAGGCTGCGGATCAGTTCCAGGTTGGACAACCGGCTGTCTTCCGGTTTGTTGACCGTGCGGCACAACCGCTTGTATCCTTCCGGACCGGTGTGATGCAGTGATTCATTGATACGCTGCAGCGCCGACGCCACCGTACCCGGGCGGATATGCTGACCATCTGCCGCGTACTGATACAGTTCCTTGGCAATGTAATCATCCGGTCCCAGCACAGTGCGCAGCAAGATCCGTTCCAGATAATTCCACCCGCCCAGACGCCGGTTATAATGCATGCTGCAAAGCAGGTCATGCAGATATTCCCGCACGCGGTAGGCATCCCAGGCATCATCACTGCCGCCGCAGCGATAAACCGCTGCAAACAGCTCCGCCATCGTGTATGGCTTAAAGATAATACAATCAGCACCCATTGTCAAGAAACGGGACGCGGATTTCTGTGTGTACGGCATGGCCGTGATCAGTACCCGGGGACGCTGCGGCAGTTCCAGCTTTCCCAGCTGCCACAAAAGTTCCCCCAGACCGGGTCCCTGCAGCAGCGTATCCAGCACAAGCACCTGCGGGCATATACCTTTTTGCAGAATTTCCAGAACCTGACGCCCGGAAGTCACCGCCGCACAGACCTCCACTGCCTGCTGTGCAGAACCATACAGCCTGATGGCGCTGCATTGACCGTGGTCGCTGTCTGCAAAAAGCGCGCTGACCCATTCCTCTCTGTCCGTGTTGTGCATCTTCTTCATTCCTTTGCATTTCCGGCCGCATCCGCATGGCGCCCTTATTGTTGTGACCGCCGGGTCAGACCGCACATTCGGCTGTCACATCGCACACATCCCGGATGATATCACAGGCATTTTCCGGCGGCACTGCATTTTCATACAAGAAGCGCAGCAGACCTCGGCCGAATTCTTCGCTCACATCCCGCAACGCACACTGCACCGCCCGGGACGGACCCTGTTCTGCTTCCTTACAGACCACCACACCCAGTTGCCCCGCCTGACCATACAGCGCATAGCCGATGCGGTGGGCGTACTGCAAGCCCTTGATCTCCGAAAAATTCCTCGCATACGATTCCAGCAATTCTGCCTGTGTTGGATTCATCTTACTCCTGTCTCCCCACAATCCAAATTCAGCCGGGTTTATTCACCCGCCTTCCGGGACTACAAGCGGCGGGCGTACACTGTACAAAGATACACCGCAAATACTGCAACTGCTGCATATCTTTTCGATAAATAATCATACTGATTTGTAGCAGTAAAATCAATGGCTGCGCGTCATATTGGTTTTTACGATTTCACACGTCAAGTGCAATATTTGCACGTTATTTTTGTATCCTCCTTGTCATCGTTATTTTTTGAGGCAATTTTCACTCTCCGTGTTTTTGCTCACCTCAACGAATATATGCGGCAGAATAAGAATAGCGATACACAATATCGGATTTATATCTCATCTTTTCCGTATTTTGCCGCAGCCATGGGATGCAGGTGGAAAGTAAACGCCGGAACCATCCAGTTTTTTGAAGGGCAGGTCTTGACTTTCACTGTAAAAAAGTGTATAGTAACTTGGTCAGATACATTTGGGCCTGTAGCTCAGTTGGGAGAGCGTTCGGTTCGCATCCGAGAGGTCAAGGGTTCGAATCCCTCCAGGTCCACCAGAAAACCGGCTTGTCAAGCAAGCCGGTTTTATTTTTTTTGCATCAGGGGAGGAGTCTTGTCATGGAAATACAGAAAATCCTGCAATCACCGGACGGATACGTTGCCCAGAACCGGAACGTTCCTCCGGAATTAAAGGCCAAAGCACAGTCGCTTTGCTGGGCGTACAACCAGACCCCGCCCGACCAGCCGGAAAAGAGGCAGGCGCTTCTGGGCAAACTGCTGGGCACCTGTCACCCGCTGACATTCATCGAACCGGCTTTTCATTGCGATTACGGCTTCAATATCCACACCCACGGCCTGGCAGTCATCAATTACAACTGTGTTTTTCTGGACACATCCCCCATCCACATCGGTGCCGGGGCTTTTATTGCCCCCGGCGTCTGCCTGAGCTGTGCCGGACACGCCATTGACGCCGCGCAGCGGTCCGATGGCATCAGCACTTCCAAGCCCATCCGCCTGGAAGACGATGTCTGGATCGGAGCCAACACCGTGGTCTGCGGCGGGGTGACCATCGGGAAAGGGTCTGTCATCGGTGCGGGCAGTGTGGTCACCCACGATATTCCCGCCGGGGTCGTGGCTGCCGGGGTTCCCTGCCGTCCTATCCGTCCCGTCACCGAGAAAGACCGGATTGCTCCGGAACAGTTGGCCTTCTGAAATTGATTGTTTCTGCGCAGACAGCAAAAGCCCCGCAGGTTGCTTTCGCCTGCGGGGCTTCTTACTTTCTGTTTATGTAAGGGTTACATGGATTCTTCCACGCGCACGGCGCCATAGTTGCGCACGCTGAGCACATGGCAGCTGCCTTCGCCGAAAACGGCATCGATGGCAGCGCGGTACTTGTCCAGCAGATCCAGCGGGACAAACGCCTGAATGGTGCCGGCAAAGCCGCCGCCCTGCAGACGCCACGCGCCG
>DXNX01000053.1:1947-15450 GCA_019413245.1 Oscillospiraceae bacterium | reverse complement strand
GGGTTTGACAACTACCTGTGCACCCCCAACGGCATGACCCACCGTCTGCTCACCCGCCTTGCCACCGAGAATCTGTTCCATCCCTTCCAGCCCTTCATCCTGGGCCAGAAGCAGCTGGCCCCCAAGATGGCGGCCAAGTTCGGTATTCCTCTGGTTTTCTATGGCGAAAATGAGGCCGAGTTCGGCAACCCCATCGCGGACAACAACTCCGCCCTGCGGGATGAGCACTTCTTCGCCGTCAATGACTATGACCACATCTATCTGGGCGGCGTGAGCCTGCGCCAGCTGGAAGAGGACTACAAGATCGACAAGGCCGACCTGGCCATCTATCTGCCTTCCGAGACCTCCAACCTGGAGAAGAACCACGTCCAGGTGCGGTATCTGGGCTACTACGAAAAGTGGCATCCGCAGGGCGCCTACTATTACAGCGTGGAGCACGGCGGTTTCCGTCCCGCCCCGGAACGCACCCAGGGCACCTACTCCAAGTACAATTCCATCGACGACAAGATCGACGATTTCTTCTACTACACCACCTACATCAAGTACGGCATCGGCCGCACCACCTACGATGCCGCCCAGGAGATCCGCAACGGCGAGATCACCCTGGACGAGGGCAAGGCCCTGTGCAAGAAGTTCGACGGCGAATATCCCGACCGCTTCGAGAAGGAAATCTTCAAGTACCTGTCCATCGACAAGAAGCACTTCCCCTGGGCCAGCCAGCTGTTTGAGCAGCCCCGCATGGACCGCGACTACTTCATGCATCTGGCCGACCGCTTCCGTTCGCCCCATATCTGGAAGTATGAGGACGGTATCTGGAAGCTGCGCCACACCCCCTACGAGGGCGACAGCGAAGTGCTGTGGGGCGACCCCAAGGGCACCCATCACGAACAGTAACACAGGGAGCATACCATGGAACAAGGGCATAAGAAAATCCGGCTCATTGCCCGGCTGGATGTGAAGGACGAAAATCTGGTCAAGGGCATCCAGCTGGAGGGCCTGCGCAAGCTGGGCAACCCCAACGAGTTCGCCCGCCGCTACTATGAGCAGGGCATTGATGAGCTGCTGTACATCGACATCGTGGCCAGCCTGTACAACCGCAACAACCTGTCGGGTATTGTCCGCCGCACGGTGGATGAGGTCTATATCCCGGTGTGTGTGGGCGGCGGGCTGCGCAGCGTGGAGGACGTGCGCGCCATCCTGTCCATGGGCGCCGACAAGGTGGCTGTGAACACCGCGGCGGTCAAACGGCCCGAACTCATTACTGAAATTGCAAAAGCCTTCGGCAGCCAGTGCATGGTGCTGTCCATCCAGGCCAAGCGCAGCCATTCCATGCCCAGCGGCTGGGAAGCCTACTATGACAACGGCCGGGCTCATTCCGGCTACGACGTGGTGGAGTGGGCCAAGCGGGGCCAGGAACTGGGGGCAGGGGAGATCCTGCTCACCAGCGTGGACTGCGAGGGGCTGCGGGACGGCATGGACCTGGACCTGATCCGGGCCGTGACCAGTGCCGTCACCGTGCCCGTCATCTGCGGCGGCGGTGTGGGCTGCGGGGATGACATCGTGGACGCCGCCGATGCCGGCGCCGATGCCGTGGCCTGCGCTTCGGTGCTGCACTACGGCCAGGAAACCGTCCAGGAACTGAAAGAGGAGATCCGCGCAGGCGGGGTGGAGGTGCGCGCATGAAAGTGACCATCATTGACTACGGCCTGTCCAACCTGCTCAGTGTGCAGCATGCCTTCGCCCATTTCGGTGCCGAGGTCTGCCTGACCAGCCGCCCGGAGGACGTGCTGGCTGCCGAGGCCCTGGTCCTGCCCGGTGTGGGCGCGTTCCAGGACGGTATGGCCGGGCTGGAGCGCCTGGGGCTCATCAAACCCATCTGCCAGAAGGCAGGGGAGGGAATCCCGCTGCTGGGCATCTGCCTGGGGATGCAGATGCTGTTTGACGAGTCGGAGGAGTTCGGCGTGCATCAGGGACTGGGGCTCATCCCCGGCCGGGTGGTGCGCATCCCGGACACCGACGTGGACGGCAACCCCCAGCGGGTGCCCCACATCAGCTGGCAGAAACTGATTCCCGCCGAGCATCTGGACCAGGAAACCGGCTTTGCGGGCACCGCTCTGGAAGGGGTGCGCCCGGGCCAGGAATGTTATTTCATCCACAGCTATGAGGCAAAGCCGGCGTCGCAGGAATTCCGCCTGGCGGACACCGTTTACGGCGGGCGGCGCATCTGCGCAGCCGCCCGGTGCGGGTCGGTGCTGGGGGTGCAGTTCCACCCCGAAAAGTCCGGCCCCGTAGGACTGGAGATTTTGCGCGCTTTCGCCAAACTGCCGAATATCTGATTCGCAGGATGCGCTTTACCGGAATTTTACGCAACAAAAATCCATAAACAGAAAAATTTCGGCGTTCTATCCATTCACAAACGGGCCGAAGTGTTGTATAATCAAACAAGCGGTTAAAAAATTAACTGCCTGTCTGACAATGAACAGAAAGGGTGTCTCCGTTTGAAAAAGTTGATCCTGGTTACAAGCCCTCCGGCTTGCGGCAAGACCTTTATTTCCCGCCAGCTGGCGGCTGCACTCAAGCATGTAGTATATCTGGACAAAGACACTCTGATTCCGCTGTCCAAGCAGATTTTCGCGGTGGCCCATCAGCCCTATGACCGCAGCAGCATCTTCTTTGAAAAATATATCCGGGACCTGGAGTATCAGGTCACCCTGGATCTGGCTATGGAAGCGCTGCTGTATGACGATATTGTGTTGATTAACGCGCCCTTCACCCGCGAGATCCGGGACGACGAGTATATTGCGAACCTGCGCAAGGAGCTGGCCAAGAAGGAAGCGGAACTGGTGGTCATCTGGGTGGATACCGACCCCGAAGTCTGCCACCAGCGCATGATCGACCGCGCCAGCGACCGCGACATCTGGAAGCTGAACCACTGGGATGAATACATCCTGGGCGTCAACTTCGACGCGCCCACCAACCTGAAGCTGGACGATCAGCCCGATTCGCTGCTCATCTTCCACAATTCTTCGGACGAGGAATTCAAGCAGAGCATGACCGAAATTGTGGCCCAGCTGGAAGCTTCGGTGCAGAAAGGTCTTCATCCTCACACGCCTTGCCGTCTGTGAGCAAGTCAAAATTGCATATTGCCAACCTGAAACGGCAGCCCGCCGGTCCCTGTGGACCAGGCGGGCTGCTGTTTTGTCATTTCCGGTCCGGAAAAAGCGCTGCGCCGCCCAAACCGACCCCCCGCGGGCATTGCTTTTTGGGAAAGGAACCACTATAATGTATCTTGTACAAATGTGCAATTCTGTTGTCCGCAAGGGGGATGACCATGACCAAGGATCTTCTGGTGGGTTCCACCGGTTTTGTGGGGGGCAACCTGATGGCCGCGCATACCTTCGCCGCCGTCTGCCACTCCACCGATATTGCCGCCCAATACGGCACCGCGCCCGACCTGTGCGTCTACGCCGGGGTGCCCGCGGCCATGTTTCTGGCCAACGCCGACCCGGATGCCGACCTGGCCGTGATGGCCGCTGCCCGGGAAAATCTGCGCAAGATCGCACCCAAAAAGCTGGTGCTGATCTCCTCCATTGCCGTATATGCCGACAGCCGGGGCAAGGATGAAACCGACGCCCCCGATTCGGCGGACCTGCCTGCCTATGGCCGCAACCGCCTGCAGCTGGAACGCTGGGTGCGGGAAGATTTCCCCGATGCCCTCATCGTCCGCCTGCCTGCCCTGTACGGGAAAGGCCTGCGGAAAAATTTCCTGTTTGACCTGCACACCATCACCCCGGCCATGCTGCGCCCCGAAAAATACGGGGAGCTGGCCGCCGGCAGTGACCTGGTCAAGACCAGCTACGCCCTGGCGGACAACGGTTTCTATAAGCTGGTGCCGGGGGCGGATGCCGCTGCCCTGCGGGAATTCTTTGCCGCCAACAGCTTCAATGCCCTGGCCTTCACCGATTCCCGCAGCCGCTACCAGTTCTACAACCTGGGCCGCCTGTGGCAGGATATTGAAAAGGCCCTGGCGGCCGGGCTGACCCTGCTCAACCTGACCACCCCGCCGGTGAGCGCCGAAGCGGTGTATACCGCCGTCACCGGCCGCAGCTGGCACAACGAGCTGAACAAACCGCCCTTTGATTATGACCTGCGCAGCCGTCATGCCGACCTGCTGGGCGGCAGGGACGGCTACCTCTGCACCGAGGCGGAGGAGCTGGCCGATATCTGCGCGTTTATGAAAAACTGGAACTGAAAGGGGCCTCTCATGCCTTCCATTCAACTGGCCGTCAGCAACATCGCCTGGAACAAGGCCGATGACGAACGGATCTATACCGCCATGAAAAACGCGGGCTTCACCGGGCTGGAACTGGCCCCCACCCGCATCTTTCCGGAGCAGCCTTACGATAACCTGAGCTCGGCCGCCCTTTTCGGCGGATACCTGTACAACCGCTGGGGCTTCACCGTGCCCAGCATGCAGAGCATCTGGTACGGGCAGACCGGCAATATCTTTGATGATGCCCAGGCCGAAGAGCTGCTCTCCTATACCGAGGAAGCCTACAACTTCGCCCATGTGCTCAACTGCCCCAGCCTGGTCTTCGGCTGCCCCAAAAACCGCAGCCTGCCCGAGGGGGCCGACCCCGCCAAAGCCGATGCTTTCTTTGACAAGGCGGGCCGCCTGGCCGCCCGGTACGGCGTGCGCCTGGCCATTGAGGCCAACCCCACCCGGTACACCAACTTCCTGACCCGCACCGCCGATGCCTTCGCCCTGGTCAAGCGGCTGGACAATCCCGGCCTGGCCGTGAACCTGGACCTGTCCACCATTCTGGAAAACGGCGAGCGCCTGCGGGATTTCATCCCCGACCTGAACTGGGTCAGCCATGTGCATATCAGCGAGCCGGGCCTGGAGCCCATCCAGCCTCACCCGGAACACAAGGAACTGGCCATGATGCTCCAGGCTGTGGGCTACCGCGGATTTGTTTCCATCGAGATGCGCAACCCCGGCGATACCGACACGGTACTGCGCACCATTGATTACATTGCGGAGGTGTTTGCATGAACCGTCAGCCTTTTGACGTTGCCTATACCATCACCGAATTTTCTCCCCGCAGCAGCGATTACTGCCTGCTGATCCCGGTCATCAACGAAGGCTCCCGCATCCTCACCGAGCTGGGCCGCGCCCAGAAAGCCGGCGTGGACAAGATGGTGGACATCATCCTGTGCGACGGTGGCTCCACCGACGGCAGCATGAAACCCGCGACCCTGAAACTCTACGGCGTCAACACCCTGCTGGTCAAGACCAGTGAGGGCAAACAGGGTGCCCAGCTGCGCATGGGCCTGCACTTTGCCCTGGCCCGGGGATACAAGGGCTTCCTGACCATCGACGGCAACAACAAGGACTCCATCGAGGATGTGCCCCGCTTTATCGAAAAACTGCGCCAGGGCTATGACCTGGTGCAGGGCAGCCGCTTCATCAAGGGCGGACGGGCCGTCAATACCCCGCCGTCTCGGTATCTGGCTGTGCGCCTGGTCCATGCGCCCATCATCAGCGCTGCGGCCGGGCAGTGGTTCACCGATACCACCAACGCCTACCGCGCATACAGCCGGGAATACCTGACCCACCCGGAGGTGCAGCCCCTGCGTCCCATCTTTATGGGCTATGAGCTGCTGGCCTACCTGAGCATCCGGGCGTCCCGCCTGGGCCTCAAAGCCTGCGAAGTCCCCGTGACCCGGGCCTACCCCGCCAGCGGCCGCACCCCCACCAAGATCAGCGGCTTCAAGGGCAACAGTGACCTGCTGAAAGTGCTCTTTGCCGCCGCTACGGGAAAATACGACCCAAAGTAAAAAACCGATAATATACAAGTTGTATATTGCTCGGAAAGGAATCCGCCATGAACTACGATAAAATCATCCTGGGTGCGGGTCTGTATGGCCTGTATGCGGCCCAGAAATGCGGTGCCGCCGGCCAGCGGGTGCTGGTGCTGGAGCGGGACCCTGCTCCCTTCATGCGGGCTACCTACATCAACCAGGCCCGGGTGCACATGGGGTATCACTACCCCCGCAGCTACTCCACCGCCATCAAGAGCGCCCATTATTTTCAGCGCTTCTGTCAGGATTACAGCTTTTGCCTGCACACAAAGTTCGACCAGGTCTATGCCACCAGTGCGCACTTTTCCTGGACCGATGCGGCGGCCTTCCGGCGGTTCTGCGCGGCGGCGGACATCCGCTGCGACGATGTGCCCCCCACCCGGTACTTCAATCCGGGTCTGTGTGACGGCGCGTTCCTGACCACCGAGTACACCTACGATGCCCAGGTGTTGAAAAAATGGTTCCTGGAACAGCTGGCCAAGCTGCCCAACGTGACCGTCCTGTATAGCCACAAGCCGGATTCCATCCGGGAACACGGGGACATCTGGCAGGTCAAGGCAGGGGACGTGCAGGCCGAAGCGCCCTTCCTGCTCAACGCCACCTATGCGGGGGTCAACGATGTGCATGCCATGCTGGGACTGCCGCCTTTCCAGATCAAGTACGAAAAGTGCGAGATCATCCTGTGCGAGGTGGCCGAACCCCTGAAAAACGTGGGCATCACCGTCATGGACGGGCCTTTCTTCAGCCTGATGCCTTTCGGCCAGACCGGCCTGCACAGCCTGACCAGCGTGACCTTTACGCCCCACGAAACCAGCTATGATTCGGTGGCCACCTTCCCCTGCCAGCAGCGCAGCGAGGGCCGCTGTGCCCCCGGCAGCCTGTTCAACTGCAACGAATGCCCGGCCAAGCCGGAATCTGCCTGGCCGTATATGAGCCAGCTGGCCCGCAAATACCTGAAAGAGGAGTACGGCTTCACCTACAAGAGCAGCCTGTTCAGCATGAAGCCCATCCTGAAAGCCAGCGAGATCGACGACTCCCGCCCCACGGTGGTGCGGGTGATGCACAAGGCCCCCACTATGATCAGCGTGCTTTCGGGCAAGATCAACACCGTCTACGATTTGGATGAGGTATTGGACGTATGAACCAGGAATCTTTGAGCGAAAAGCTCAACAAAGAAAAGAATTTCATCTCGGCGGTGGTGTACCTGCGGGGCGACGCCGAACGGACCCTCCGCTTTTTCCAGACCCTGACCGATGAGCTGGAAGCCCACTTTGCCCAGTATGAACTGGTGGCGGTGGATGACGCCGCCGACCAATCGGTGGTGAAAGCTCTGCGGACCTGGGCCGCCGATCTGCCCAAACCCCTGACCATCCTGCACATGAGCCTGCACCAGGGACTGGAGCCCGCCATGAACGCCGGACTGGACGCCGCCATCGGCGACTATGTCTATGAGTTTGATTCCACCGAGATGCCCTACGATGCCTCCCTGATCTTCGAGGCCTACCGCACCGCCCAGCAGGGCAGCGACATCGTCTCGGTCTGCCCCAAACAGACCCGGGGCGGCAGTGGGCTGTTCTACCGCATTTTCAACGCCAACTCCCACAGCGCCTACCGCCTGCGCACCGATGCTTTCCGCCTGGTCACCCGGCGGGCTATCAACCGGGTGCACGCTTCCAGCGCTCATCTGCCTTACCGCAAGGCAGCGTATGCGGCTTCCGGCCTGAAGATGACCGACCTGGAATTTGACGGCCGCCTCACCGACAAGCCCGCCGGACGCTTCGCCCTGGCCGCCGACAGCCTGGCCCTGTACACCGACGCCGGGTTCCGTCTCAGCGCCGGCATCGCCCTGGCCATGATGGTGCTGGCCCTGGCGGAACTGGCCTATACCTTTATCATCTTCTGCACCGGTCATCCCATTGAGGGCTGGACCACCACCATGTTTGTGCTGACCCTGGGCTTTGCCGGGGTGTTTGCGGTGCTGACCATCATCATCAAGTACCTGTCTTTGCTGGTGGACCTGACCTTCAAACAGCAGAAATATCTCATCGAGAGCATCGAAAAGATCCAGAAGTGAATCACCGAGCCTTTGGTGCCGGAAAGGACCCCTCATGCCGTTTTCCCACCTGAAAAACCGAATCAACCTGTCCCGCCGCGCCTTCTGGGTGTGGGTGGCTGCGCTGGTGCTGGTGCGTCTGGCACTCACCGGCTTCCAGCAAGCCTACACCTGGGTGGGCGGCGCTCCTTTGGACGATGAACTCATGTTCCGGGCCGCTCAGTCCATCTCGGCCGGGCAGTGGCTGGGTGCGTACGATTACCTCACCCTGTCCAAGTCCATGTTCTTCCCGGTGTGGCTGGCGTTTTTGAACGCTCTTCACATCCCGTACCTGCTGGGCGGGGTGGCGCTGTGGTGTGCCGCTGCGCTGTTCGCGGCCTTTGCCTTCTCGCCTTTGTGGGAAAAATGGCCTGCGGAAAAAGGCCGGGTCGTGACCCTGGGCCTGTTTGCGGCCCTGGCGTACCTGCCCACTTCCTGGGCGTCCTACACCCTGCGCGTCTACCGCGACAATATTTTCCCGGCGCTCTGCCTGCTGGCCTTTGCCGGGTTCTCGGCGGCGGCCCTGCGGGTGCTGCGCACCGACCGCACCCCCCTGTGGCCCTGGCTGCTGGCGGGCGGGGCGGGCCTGACCGCCGGATACCTCAACCGGGAGGACGCCGGGCTGTTCCTGCTGCCCTTCACCGTGCTGGCCACTCTGGGCATGCTGGGGGTGGCGGTTCGCCGCCGCCGCTGGACCCGGGTGCTGGTGCAGGCCCTGCCTTACGCCATGCTGGCGGGGGGCATCGGCATCTTCTGCGCCCTGAACCAGGCGTATTACGGGGTGTTCACCCTGTCCGATTTCTCCGGCGGCGCCTTTGCCGATGCCATGGGCGCCATGAGCCGGGTGGCCACCGAGGCCGAGGACCCCATGCTCAGCGTGCCCGCCGATGCCCGGCAGAAGCTGTATGAGGCGGTGCCCGAGCTGGAACCCCTGTCCTACTGGCTGGAGGAAGACCCCCAGATGATCAACGACTTCCGGGACCCCGAACTGGAGGACTACCGCGCCGGCAGTTTCTATTGGGCCATCCGCAGGGCGGCGCAATACGAAGGCATTTACGATACCGCCGCAGGCGCTGAAGCGTACTGGCAAACGGTGGCGGACAAGGTCAACGCCGCCTGCGAGGACGGCACTCTGCCCACCCGCAGCGGCCCCCGCAGCGGCACCACCCAGCCCATCCGGGCGGAGTATGTGCTGCCCACCCTGCAAGAAAGTGTCCGCAGCCTGGGTTGGGTGCTGACTTTCCAGGACTGTGCCCCCTACGAGAGCCAGCGGTCCATCGGTACGCCGGAAGACTTTGCCCAGTGGTCCGGCTACCTGCACTGCGGCCTGAACGGTGCCGCCGAGGCAGGCAAGGATACCCCCTATTACAGCCCCAACCAGAAGCTGGTCTTCGGCTTGCTGGGGGCGCTGCGCCTGGTGTGGGCCTTTGTTCTGCCGGTGTGCTTTGTTCTGGCGGTGCTCTTCTGGCTGCGTGCCCTGCCCGCCAGCGTGCGGGCCGCCCGGAAATGCTTCACCGCCCTGGTGCCCTGGACTTTGCAGACGATGATTCTCTTCATGGCCGCGCTGCGCTGCGGCATGATCGCTTTTGTGGAGGTGTCCAGCTTCGGCATCGGCACGTCCACCATGTATCTGGCAACGGTGCAGCCGCTGCTGGTGTTGTTTGTGGCCCTCAGCTTTGTGGGGGCTGCCCGGCAAAGGAGGAACCTGAATGCCGCTGGATGATCTTCTTATCGTGGGCGGCGGCGCGGCCGGACTGATGGCCGCCGGGGCCGCTTGTGCCCGGGGGGCTTCGGTCACCGTGCTGGAACACAACCCCAAAGGCCCGGGCCAGAAACTGCTCATCACCGGCAAGGGCCGCTGCAATGTCACCAATGACTGCGACCCCCGGGAATTCATGAATTATGTGCGCCGCAATCCCCGCTTTTTGTTCTCCTGCCTGCATGCCTTTCCGCCCTCGGCGGCCATGGACCTGTTCGAATCCCTGGATGTGCCCCTGAAAACCGAGCGGGGCCGCCGGGTGTTTCCCCAGAGCGACCGGGCCGCAGATGTGCTGGCCGCCCTGCGGCAGTATGCGGCGGAGGTCCGCTTCGTCAAGGCGGACGCGGAAGAACTGATCCTGGAAGACGGCGCCTGCAAGGGCGTCATCGCCGGTGGTAAAGCCTACCGGGCCAAAAATGTGCTGCTGGCCACCGGCGGCGTGAGTTACCCGGTCACCGGCAGCGACGGCAGCGGCTATCGCCTGGCCGAACAGGCGGGCCACACCATCGTGACGCCCCAGCCCAGCCTGTGCAGCCTGGTTTCCCCCGACCCGGCCTGCCGCAAACTCATGGGCCTGTCCCTGCGCAATGTCACTCTGACCCTGCTCCGGGACGGCAAGCCCCTGTTCACCGAACTGGGCGAGGCACTGTTCACCCATTTCGGCCTGTCCGGGCCGCTGGTGCTCTCCGCCTCCACCTACATCGACGATATTCACGCCCACAAGTATGTGTGCGAGTTCGACCTCAAGCCGGCTCTGGACGAAAAGCAGCTGTACGACCGCCTGACCCGGGACTTTGCCGCCCTGGGCGGCCGCAGCGCCCAGGGAGCCCTGGAAAAGCTGCTGCCCCATTCCATGCGCCCGGTGGCGGTGGAAAAGTGGGGCGTGGACCCCGCCACCCGTGCGGCCCAGATCACCCGGGAGCAGAAGATGGACCTGGTGCGGCTGTGCAAACACTGGGCCGTGCCTGTCACCGAGCTGGGCGACCTGGAACACGCGGTCATCACCGCCGGCGGTGTGGACGTGCGGGAAGTGGACCCCAAAACCATGGCCAGCAAACGCTGCCCGGGATTGTATTTCGCCGGGGAGATTCTGGACGTGGATGCCCGCACGGGCGGATATAACCTGCAGATCGCCTGGGCCACAGCCCAGGCTGCGGCGGCCGCAGTAACGGATGCCGACTAATATAAAGGAGCGTTGTTCTCATGATCTCTGTTGCTATTGACGGCCCGTCCGGGGCCGGCAAGTCCAGCATGGCCCGCCGCCTGGCGGCCGACCTGGGCTATACCTATGTGGATACCGGCGCCATGTATCGCGCCATCGGGCTGTATGTCCGCCGTGCCGGTGCGGATACCAAGGACCCCGCCGCGGTGGAAGCCCTGCTGCCCCGGATTCAGCTGGACATCCGCCTGCAGGACGGCGCCCAGCACATCCTGCTCAACGGCGAGGATGTGACCGAAGCCGTCCGCGCCGAGGAGATCGGCATGGCGGCGTCGGATGTGTCTGCCTACCCGGCGGTGCGCAGCTTCCTGCTGGACACCCAGCGCAATCTGGCCGCCAGCCGGGATGTGCTTATGGATGGCCGGGACATCGGCACTGTGGTGCTGCCCAACGCCACCGTCAAAATTTACCTGACCGCCAGTGCTGACGCCCGCGCCCGCCGCCGTCTGGCCGAACTGCTGGAAAAAGGCAAGCAGACCGATTACGCCACCGTTCTGGCCGACATCGAGCAGCGGGATTATCAGGACACCCACCGCGCTGTGGCGCCCCTGCGCCAGGCGGAGGATGCCATCCTGGTGGATACCAGCGACATCGGCATCGAGGAGAGCTTTGCCCTGCTGAAAAAGACCATCCTTGCCCACATCTGAGACAAGCCTTCCTGCATAGGAATGTAAAAAAATTAGGAAATGGTGAACTTATGCTTTTATACTGGATCCTGCTGCCCCCGGCCTGGGTGCTGATGCACATTGTCTACCGGGTGGAGGTCGTCGGCCGCAACCGTATTCCCCGCGGGCGGCCTATCGTCATCGCTCCCAATCACATTTCGGACCTGGACCCGGTGTTCATCCTGGTGGTGGTATTCCGGTTCCGCCGTTTCCGCATCCTGGCCAAGCAGGAGCTGTTCCGCAACCCGCTTATCGGCTGGTTCCTGCGCTGCATGGGTGCGGTGCCCATCGACCGCGGCCGGGGCGATATGGAAACCGTCAACAAGGTGACCGAGGATTGCAAAAAGGGCACCGGCGTGCTCATCTTCCCCGAAGGTACCCGCAGCAAGGACGGCAAACTGGGCAAGCTGAAGAGCGGCGCCTTTGTCATTGCCGGGCAGGCGGGGGCGGATATGGTGCCCTGCCGCATCATCTACGATACCCCCAACCACCGTATGCGCCCCTTCTGCCGCATGCGCATCTGCTTCGGGGAGCCCATCCCCGCTGCGGACCTGCGCATCACCGACCCGCGCCACCAGGTCAAGGAACTGCGCGCCCTGCGCAGCCGCCTGACCGATGACCTGGAAACGCTGTACCGGGAAAACAGCTTTGAACCGGCAGAACTGCCGGCGGCTGAACCCGAATCCGGCACCGAAGCCGGAACCTGAACACAGGAGAACGCAACATGGAAATTATTCTGGCCAAGACGGCCGGCTTCTGCTTCGGTGTGAACCGGGCGGTAAAGCTGACCTATGAACTGCTGGACAAGGGCTGCAAGGTGGCCACCCTGGGCCCGCTGATCCATAACCCCCAGGTAGTGGCCGATCTGGAAGAAAAAGGCGCTTTGACCTGCCCGGATGTGGACGCCGTGCCCGACGGATATGAGGTGGTGATCCGCAGTCACGGGGTGCCCCGCAGCGTGTATGAAAAAATTGGAACACGCGGCCTGGCGTTTCATGATGCCACCTGCCCGTTCGTATCAAAAATCCATAAAATTGCCGAAGAAGCGGGCAAAAATGGTGCGCTTCTTCTGGTGGCGGGGGATGCCTCCCATCCGGAAGTGCAGGGAATTGTCGGCCATACAAGCGGCGAGGTGCGGGTTTTCGCGAATCTGGACGAACTGGAAAGCATGCGCGAAATTCTTGCGCAGCAAAAATCCATTTATGTGGTGGCGCAAACCACTTTTCGGGTCCAAAGTTGGGAAAGTTGCAAGGCTTTTCTAAAAAAGTGGTGTACAAATGCCAAAATATTTGATACAATATGTAATGCAACGTGGGCGAGGCAACAGGAGGCGGAGGACCTCAGCCAGAAATGCGATCATATGATCGTCATTGGTGGTCATCATTCCTCCAACACCCAGAAACTGTTGCAGGTCGCTGCCAGGCACACCAACGCCGTTACGATCGAGACAGCTGATGAACTTGATCGTGCATGGCTCAAGGGAGCCGAGGTGGTAGGCGTAACAGCAGGGGCTTCCACGCCATCGTCTATAATTGAGGAGGTACTTAACTGTATGAGTGAAGAAATCCGTGACGACATGAGTTTTGCCGAGATGCTCGAGGCTTCCGAAGCAAAGCCGCTGTTCGCAGGTAAGATCGTTAAAGCCAAGGTCATCAGCGTTAGCCCGACGGAGTGCGTCGTGGGCATCGACGGCTCCAAGCACACCGGCATCGTCAAGCTCAATGAGATGACGCATGATCCCAACGCCAAGATGGAAGACCTTGTTAAGGTGGACGACGAGCTGGATCTGGTTGTTGTGAAGACCAACGACCAGGAAGGCGTTGACACCCTTTCCCGTGTCCGTTTTGAAGCCCAGAAGGGCATGAAGGACGTCTCCGAGGCTGCCGAGAACGGCACCGTTATG
>DXNX01000053.1:0-1937 GCA_019413245.1 Oscillospiraceae bacterium | reverse complement strand
AGGCGACGTCATGGAGGCCAACAAGGGCGGCGTTGTTGTCAACGTCAAGGGCGTGCGCGTGTTCGTGCCCCGTTCTCAGGCCACCATGCGCCGTGACGAAGACTACACCAAGCTCGTCGGCCAGCATGTCCGCCTGGTCATCACCGAGTGCGCCGGCCGCAAGATTGTCGGCAGCATCAACAAGGTGACCGCTGAAGAGAACAAGGCCAAGCGCGAAGAATTCTGGAAGAACGTCGAAGTGGGCAAGCACTACACCGGCGTTGTCAAGAGCCTGACTTCCTACGGCGCCTTTGTTGACATCGGCGGCGTGGACGGCCTGTGCCACATCAGCGAGCTGAGCTGGTCCAACCTGAAGCATCCGTCCGAGGTCGTCAGCGTGGGCGACACCATCGACGTGTATGTCAAGAGCTACGACCCCGAGAACCAGAAGGTTTCTCTGGGCTACAAGAAGGAAGAAGACAACCCCTGGGAGAAGCTGAAGAACGAGTATCCCATCGGCAGCGAGTTCACCGCTCCGGTTGTCTCCATCACCAAGTTCGGTGCCTTCGTCCGCATCCTGCCCGGTGTTGACGGCCTGGTCCACATCAGTGAGATTTCCAACGAGCGCGTCAACAAGGTCAGCGACGTGCTGAAGGTCGGCGACGAAGTGCGCGTCAAGCTCATCAACGTTGACTTTGACCGCAAGCGCATCAGCCTGTCCATGAAGGCCTGCGAGGGCGAAGTGGAAGCTGAAGGCTCCGACGCTGAATAATCTCTGAACGATCCCAATGGGAGGCCTGCCTGGTAACAGGCGGGCCTCTTTTTGGTTCACGGGTGCATCATGCAGAAACTTACAGACCTCATCAGGAAATACTATGAACAGCTGTCCTACCTGTTTTTCGGCGGGCTGGCCACGCTGCTCAACTTTGTCATTCTCAATATTTTCCAGGCAGCGTTTGGTATCGGATTTGCCACTGGCGTGGGCAACATCCTCAATAATGCCATCTGCATTCTGTTTGCCTACTGGACCAACCGCAACTTTGTGTTCCTGAGCAAAAGCCACGGCGCCGCCGCCTGGCAGGAATTCACCAAGTTTGTGGGCTGCCGCATCTTTACCGCCGTGCTGGACCAGCTGATCATGTGGGGCGGCGTGGGCGGCCTGGGTCCCATGATTACCTTCGTTTCCCCCGAACTGTGGGCCAACATCGTCAAGCTGTTCTCGCAGGTCGTGGTGATCCTTTCCAACTACGCCTTTTCCAAAATTCTGATCTTCACCAAGAAAGCGCCGTGACCCGTGCGCAATAAGGAGGCATTTCCATGAAAAACAACGTTCGCGGCGGAGGACTCCGCCTTACCGGCCTGATCCTGGGCATCATCGCCACCGTGTGCGGTGTTACCTCCATCATCTTTGCGGCCATCGGGCTGCATCAGGCACATCTGTGCAAGCACTGCGGAAAGGGGGCTGAATACCGGTGAGCCGTTATTCCAAAGAACAGCTGTTTTCGGTCGTTGACCACACCCTCCTAAAGCCCGAAGCAACCTGGCCGCAGATCCAGAAGCTCTGCGATGAAGCCATGCAGTACCACACCGCCTCGGTGTGCATCAATACCTGCTATGTGAAGCAGGCCGCCGAGTATATGGCCGGCCGGGTGCCGGTATGCTGTGTGGTCGGCTTCCCTCTGGGCGCCATGGACACCGCCAGCAAGTGCTTTGAAGCCCGCACCGCCATCGAAAACGGCGCTTCCGAAGTGGACATGGTCATCAACATCGGCCGCCTGAAGAACCGCGAGTATGACGCCGTGCGCGAGGACATCGCCGCCGTCAAGGAAGCGGTGGGGGACCACTGCCTGAAGGTCATCATCGAGACCTGCCTGCTGACCGATGAGGAAAAAATCAAGATGTGCGACATCGTGCCCGAAGCCGGTGCCGATTTCATCAAGACTTCCACCGGCTTCTCC
>DXNX01000052.1:3664-15603 GCA_019413245.1 Oscillospiraceae bacterium | reverse complement strand
ACATATTTGAATTTCACATGCAAGCCGGATTGTGTTATAAAACAGTACGGAGTGAAACAGTTCATCTCCGAACAATCTGCAAAGAGGCGAAACCATGGCAACAGTGGACCGGGAAGCATTGGTCCGGGATAACCGGCGTATCAGCATACAGATCGAACAGATTTCCAACAATTCGCTGGCCAAACAGGGACTGACCGCCATGCAGGCCAACATGCTGCAGTATATCCTGCGTCATTCCGACCGGGGTACTTCGCTGACAGCCATTCACCGGGAGTACGGCTATTCCATGGCCGCCCTTTCGGGTATGCTCAAGCGGCTGCGCAAGAAAGGCTATGTGCGGGTGGAACCCTGCGACAACGATGACCGCCGCAAGCTGCTGTTCGGCACTGAACAGGGCGAAGAGGTGCGGGAATATCTGGAAAGCTCGATGGATGTGGCGCAGGAACGCCTGTACGACTGCTTTTCCACCGAGGAGCTGGAAACCCTGGATCGCTTGCAAAAGAAAATGCTGCGAAATCTTTCGGCATTATCGGAAAAGAAACATAAGGAGGCATCCGAATCGTGAAAACAGTATTGCGTCAGCTGGGACGCTACCGGCGTGATACATGGCTGTGCATCTCCATGACGACCCTGGAAGTGATCATGGAGATCCTGCTGCCCTTTATCACCGCCCTGATCATTGACCAGGGTCTGGAAGCTGCCAGCCTGCCCACCGTCTACCGGTACGGCATCCTGATGGTGGTCATGTCCTTCTGCAGCCTGGCCTTCGGTGCGCTGGGCGGCAAATACGCGGCCAGCGCCTCGTCCGGTCTGGCCGCCAATCTGCGGGAGGCCGTGTACAACAACATCCAGACTTTCTCCTTCTCCAACATCGACAAATTCAGTGTTCCGGGCCTGGTCACCCGTATGACCACCGATATCACCAACGTACAGAACGCTTACATGATGCTCATTCGTGTGGCGGTGCGCTCCCCTCTGATGCTGGTGTTCAGCTACATCATGTGCCTGATCATCAGCCCCAAGCTGAGCCTGACCTTCCTGCTGGCAGTCCTCTTCCTGGCTGTTGTGCTGGGGGTCATCATGGTGGTGACCATGCGCATCTTCAACGATGTGTTCAGCAAGTACGATGACCTGAACGCCAGCGTGCAGGAGAACATCTCCGCCATCCGCGTGGTCAAGGCCTTTGTGCGGGAAGACCACGAAAACGAAAAGTTTGCCAAGGCATCCAACAACCTGTACCGCCTGTTCGTCAAGGCCGAAGGGCTGCTGGCCTTCAACAACCCGGCCATGATGCTGGCCATCTATTTCTGCATCATCATGGTATCCTGGCTGGGCGCCCACTTCATCGTGGGCGGCAGCATGAGTGCCGGCGAGCTGACCAGCCTGTTCAGCTACGTCATGAGCCTGATGATGAGCCTGATGATGCTCTCCATGGTGGTGGTCATGCTCACCATGTCCATGGCCAGCATCCGCCGTATCAGCGAAGTGCTGAATGAGACCCCCGACCTGGCCGAGCCCGAACGGCCCGTGTACGACGTGGCCGACGGCAGCATCGACTTTGACCATGTGGACTTTTCCTACAAGCACGGCAGCGGCAAAAACGCCCTGTCCGGCATCGACCTGCACATCCGTTCCGGCGAGACCATCGGCGTCATCGGCGGCACCGGTTCCGGCAAGAGCAGCCTGGTCAACCTGATCTGCCGCCTGTACGACACCGACAAGGGCACCGTCAAGGTGGGCGGCGTCGATGTGCGCAACTACGATATGGAAGCCCTGCGCAACCAGGTTTCGGTGGTGCTGCAGAAGAACACCCTGTTCTCCGGCACCATCCTGGACAACCTGCGCTGGGGCAACCCCAACGCCACCGAGGACGAGTGCAAGGCCGCCTGCCAGGCTGCCTGTGCCGACGAATTCATTGACCGCTTCCCCGACGGGTACAACACCCGCATCGAGCGTGGCGGCGCCAACGTATCCGGCGGCCAGAAGCAGCGTCTGTGCATCGCCCGTGCCCTGCTGAAGAAACCCAAGGTGCTGATCCTGGACGACTCCACCAGTGCCGTGGATACCGCCACCGACGCCAAGATCCGGGCCGCCTTTGCCAAGGAGATTCCCGGCACCACCAAGATCATCATTGCCCAGCGTATTTCCAGTGTGGAGAACGCCGACCGCATCCTGGTACTGGACAACGGCCGCATCAACGGCTTTGATACCCACGAAAACCTGCTCAAGACCAACGCTATCTACCGGGAGATCTACGAATCCCAGGTCAAGGGCGGCGGCGACTTCGACCAGCCGGCGTGAAAGGAGAGTAGAAACGATGAAGCAAACCTCATCCCGCAACGCATCTCTCGGTGTGCTGAAGCGCGTGCTGGGTTACATGCTGCACACCTATAAATGGCCGTTTGTGGCCGTGGTCATCTGCATCCTGATTTCTTCCAGCGCCACCGTGGCCGGTGCCACCTTCCCCCAGACGCTGGTGGACGATTACATCACCCCCATGATGGCCAGCGGCAGCAGCGATTACAGCCAGCTGGCCGGCGCCCTGCTGAAACTGATCGGCCTGCTGGCGGTGGGCGTGGTCGCCGCCTTTGCCTACAACCGCATCATGGTCACCATCTGCCAGGGCACCCTGCGCCGTCTGCGCAACGACCTGTTCTGCAAGATGGAATCCCTGCCCATCAAGTACTTCGACACCCACGCCCACGGCGACATCATGTCGGTGTACACCAACGATATTGATACCCTGCGCCAGCTCATGAGCCAGAGCATTCCCCAGGTCATCAACTCCGCCCTGACCATGATCGTGACCCTGATCACCATGCTGGCCCTCAACCCCGTTCTGAGCATCATCTCCATCCTGACCGCTCTCATCATGGCGGTGGTGGCCAAGAACTTTTCCCGCCTGTCCGGCCGGTACTACGCCGCCCAGCAGAAGAACCTGGGCATCGTGGACGGCTTCATCGAGGAGATGCTGGACGGCCAGAAGGTCGTCAAGGTTTTCTGCCATGAAGAAGCCGCCAAGGCCGACTTCCACAAGGTGAACGAAGCCCTGCGCGACAGCTCCGACAAGGCCAACCGGTACGCCAACCTGCTCATGCCTGTCAACGGCAACATCGGCTGGCTGAGCTACGCCATCGTGGCTGTGGTGGGTGCCATTCTGGGCATCAACAACATGGCCGGCGTGACCCTGGGCGTGGTCATCACCTTTGTGGGCCTGAACAAGAGCTTCACCCAGCCCATCACCCAGATCAGCACCCAGCTGAACTTTGTGGTCAACGCTGCGGCCGGTGCCCAGCGTGTCTTTGACCTGATGGACGAAACACCCGAAAAGGACGAAGGCTATGTGGAGCTGGTCAACGCCCGGGAGGAAGCCGACGGCAGCCTGACCGAGCAGAAGGAACGCACCAACACCTGGGCCTGGAAGCATCCCCACAAGGCCGACGGCACCGTGACCTACACCAAGCTGGAAGGCGGCGTGGTCTTCAACGATGTGGACTTCGGCTACGATGAAAACAAGCTGGTACTGCACAACATCAGCCTGTGGGCCAAACCCGGCCAGAAGATTGCCTTTGTGGGCGCCACCGGTGCCGGCAAGACCACCATCACCAACCTGATCAACCGCTTCTACGATATTGCCGACGGCAAGATCCGCTACGATGGCATCAACATCAACAAGATCAAAAAGCCCGACCTGCGGCGCAGTCTGGGCATCGTGCTGCAGGACACCCACCTGTTCACCGGCACCGTCATGGACAACATCCGGTACGGCAACCTGGACGCCACAGATGAAGAGTGCATGGCCGCGGCCCGCCTGGCCAACGCCGACAGCTTTATCCGCCGCCTGCCCGACGGCTACAACACCATGCTGACCGGCGACGGTGCCAACCTGAGCCAGGGTCAGCGGCAGCTGCTGGCCATTGCCCGCGCCGCCGTGGCCGACCCGCCGGTGCTGATCCTGGATGAGGCCACCTCCTCCATTGATACCCGCACCGAAAAGCTGGTGCAGGACGGCATGGACGCCCTGATGTACGGGCGCACCACCTTTGTCATTGCCCACCGGCTGTCCACCGTGCGCAACGCCGACTGCATCATGGTCATGGACCAGGGACGCATTATCGAGCGCGGCACCCACGATGAACTCATTGCCAAGAAGGGCATGTATTACCGCCTGTACACCGGCAATTTTGCCGATGAACCCGCCTGATCGCACACACAGAAGCCGTGGAGGCTCCGAAGATTTCGGAGCCTCCACGGCTTTTTTTGTTCATGACAGTTGCCGGGTTCAGAAGGGAGAGACCACCTTGGCAAAACTGACCACCCAGGTCTCCTCATCCGCCTTGGTCAGCCAGACGGTCACCTCCCAGTTGTTCTCAAACCAGACGTCCATGGCCTCCTGCCCATACCATTGGGTAGTCTCCTCCCCGTTCAGGGTAATGGTGTCCACCGGCTGGTCCGCAAAGGCCACTCCGTTTTCCGCCTGCCGGGCCACATAGCCTTCCTGGAAGCGGATGCGCTGTTCCTCATCCCAGGTCTGGGACAAAGGCTGGGCAGAATGCCAGCAAATCAGATCTTCCGAAACGTAATTGCTGGCCAGATATACCGACAACTCATCCCACAGCGTGAAGGCAGCAGGACGGCAGCTGTCCACCGGGTCACCCAGGTAGGCTGTGAGCTTTTTCTCCATGGCCTCCTTGTCACCGGCGTCCAGGTTCCACAGAACCCCCTGCAGCTCACCGGTGGGGGTATTATAGTCGAAGGTCAGGTTGTACACCGGCAGATCAAAGAATTCCGCCTGCTCCACCTTGATCTTTTTTTCTTCCTCGGTATAGGTCATCCCCTGCTCGGTGAGGGAAGCGGTCAGCTCTTCCCGGGTGGTGGTCCAGGGATAGCCGGGCACCTCCATGGTCTCGGCGCCGGGGTGACCGCAGGCCCCCAGCAGGACCGCCGCCAGCAGAGCCGCTGCCGCAGCCAGACACGTTTTCTTCATCACAGAACCTCCGTTCCCGGTGTTTGCACATAATTCCTAGTTTCAGTATACGCTTTGCCCCCAGGGTTTTCCAGATGACAAATTTGCTAAAATTTTACAGCGAAAAACAGGCACTTTTACGCCCCCACGATGATATTTTCTCTTAATTTTCTGTTGAGATTGTCAGTTTTTTTTGGTATACTGTTGACAGGATTTGTTTGCATCAGGGCGGCATACCGCGGAAAGGAGCGATGACCGGATTTGAAGGATCTGGCACAACTGCTGAACGGGCTGGTGTGGTTCACACAGCTCGGGATTTTGCTGGTGGTGCCGCTGCTTTTGTTTGTGGGCGGCGGTGCCTGGCTTGTGAACGCTCTGGGTGCGCCCATGTGGATCATGTTCCCGGCCTTTGTGCTGGGACTTGGTACCTCCGGGGCCACCGCCCGCCGGTTTTACCTGACCGAGCGGCGCAAAGCCGAAAAACACCAATCGGACAAGCCGGTTGGATTCAACGATCATCTCTGATGCGATCCGGAAAGGAGTGTTAATGCGATGCAACTGCAGCCGGATGTGAAGAAGGAACTGGTCCACATCGGAACAGGCTGCGCGGTGGGCACCGTGGTGCTGATAGCCGGCTGGGCGCTGGCTTCGGCACTGGGCGCCCCCTTCGGGTTCAGCTGGAAAGTGCCGCTGAGCGCGGTGCTGGGGGCCCTTGCCGCGTGGCTGAACTTTTTCGGCCTGGCGCTGACCCTGCAAAAAGTGGCGGCCGGCGCCGACGAAGCCCGCGGGCGCAGCCTGATGCGTACTTCGGAGCTGTACCGCAAACTGGGCCTTGGCCTTTTTCTGATTGCCATGTTCCTGATCCCGGCATTCAACTGGGTGGCGGCGGCCATTCCGCTGCTGTTCCCCCAGGCGACAATCTTTGTCATGTATGCGCTTCGGCGCAAACCATCCCAGAACAAGGGAGGTGAAACCTAATCCCATGGATGTGACCATCAACGGCGCACCGATCTACACCATCCCCATCGGCCCCGGCATCCCCATCTCGGCCACCATCATCAGCAGCTGGATCGTCATGATCATCATCACCGGGTTGTGCATCTGGCTCACCCACGATCTGAAGGTGACGAACATTTCCAAGCGGCAGGCGGCGGCGGAGTACCTGGTCAATCTGGCCACCAACTTTGTCCGCGGCAACATGGGCGTCCGCTTCGATTCCTTCATCCCCTTTGTGGCGGCCCTGTTCGCCACCAGCCTGGTCAGCAACCTGCTCAGCCTGGTGGGCCTGTGGAGCCCCACGGCGGACCTTTCGGTGGAAGCGGCCTGGGCGGTGATGGTGTTTATTCTGATCACCCGCGCCAAGATCCGTTCCGGCGGTCTGGGCGGATACCTGAAAGGCTTTACCGAGCCCATCTTTGTGCTCACGCCTTTCAATATCCTGTCCGAGATTGCCACCCCCATCAGCATGGCCTGCCGTCACTTCGGCAACATTTTGTCCGGCACGGTCATCAGCACGCTGCTGTATGCAGCACTTTCTCTGGCCAGCCACGCCCTCTTCGGCCTGATCCCGGGCGCTGTGGGCGACCTGCTCAGCCAGATTCCCTTCTTGTCGGTGGGCATCCCGGCCTTCACCGGGCTGTACTTCGACTGGTTCTCCGGCTTTATGCAGGCGTTCATCTTCTGTATGCTGACCACCCTGTATATCGCCAACGCGGCAGGCGAGGAATAATTCCCTGCCCCCACATCACAAACAACAAACATTATTTTTGAATTTTGGAGGTACCTGTTATGGATTTCGAAATTTTGGCTAAAGGCATTACCCTCGCTGGCTGCGCCATCGGCGCCGGTTGCGCTCTGATCGCCGGTATCGGCCCTGGTATCGGCGAAGGCAACGCTGTTGCCGCCGCCTGCCAGGCCATCGGCCGTCAGCCCGAATGCAAGGGCGACGTGACCAGCACCATGCTGCTGGGCTGCGCCATTGCCGAAACCACCGGTATTTACGGCTTCGTCACCGGCCTGCTGCTGATCTTCGTGGCCCCCGGCATGTTCATGAACCTGCTGGGCTGATGCGCCATGACACACAAACAGAGCAAGGAGGCTTGACGAACAGATGTTTCAGCAATTGGTAACCATCGTACCCTGGAACTTTGTCGCGGCCATCTGCAACCTGCTGATCCAGATGTGGCTGATCAAGAAGTTTTTGTTCAAGCCGGTGCAAAAGGTGCTGGCCCAGCGCCAGCAGATGGCCGACGCCCAGATCGCGGACGCCGAGAAGGCCCGCACCGAGGCCGAAGCCATGCGCACCGACTATGAACAGCGCCTGGCCGAAGCCAAGGAAGAAGCTGCCCAGCTGGTGCAGAGTGCCACCCGCACCGCCCAGCTGCGCAGCGAGGAGATCGTGCGCCAGGCGCAGGCCGACGCCGCCAGCATCAAGACCAAGGCGGACGCCGACATTGCCCAGCAGCGCAAGAAGGCCATCAACGAGGTCAAGGACGAGATCGGCGGCATTGCCATGGACATTGCATCCAAGGTGGTGGAGCGCGAGATCGACCCCAAGGTCCATCAGGACCTGATCGACGAGTTCATCAGGAATGTGGGTGACGCATCATGACCGACGTGGGCAAGATGTACGGCGGCGCGCTGTATGAACTGACCGCCGAAGATGGGTGCGAGGAGGCGGCACGCGGCCAGCTGCGGGAAGTAGTGGCCCTGCTGCGTGAAAATCCCGACTACGAAAAACTGCTTTGCACCCCCAGTATCCCCAAAACCGAGCGCTGTGCTTTGCTGGACGAAGCGCTGCGCGGCCAAATCGAGCCGTATGTGCTGAATTTTTTGAAGATCCTGTGCGAAAACGGGACTTTGCGGCAGCTGAGCAGCTGCGAGAAGGAATTCACCGCCCGCTATAATAAAGCCCGGGGCATTGTTCCTGCCCGGGCCGTGAGCGCGGTGCCCCTTTCGGACAAGGATGTCGTCCGCCTGAAGGAAAAACTGGAAAGCCTGACCGGCAAGAAGGTAGACCTGACCACGGCGGTGGACCCCGCCTGCCTGGGCGGCATCCGCCTGGAAATGGACGGCGTGCGCTTTGACGGCACCGTGGAGGGCCGTCTGGAGCGGCTGCGGCACGATCTGGAGAATATCGTATTGTAAGGGAGTGAGAGCATGCAACTGAAACCCGAAGAAATCACCAAAATCATCAAATCGCAGATCAAGCACTACGAGACCCAGATTGAGCAGAGCGAGACCGGTACCGTCATCCTGGTGGGCGACGGCATCGCGCGTGCCAGCGGGCTGGAAAAGTGCATGAGCGGCGAATTGGTGGAATTTGATAACGGCACCTACGGCATGGCGCAGAACCTGGAAGAAAACACCGTTTCCATCGTCATGCTCGGCACCGACGACGGTGTGCGCGAAGGCAGTGTGGTCAAGCGCACCGGCAAGGTCGTCAGCGTGCCGGTGGGCGAAGCCATGATCGGACGCGTCGTCAACGCCCTGGGCCAGCCTCTGGACGGCAAGGGTCCCATCGACGCCACCGAATACCGTCCCATCGAAAGCCCGGCCCCGGGCATCATCGACCGCCAGCCGGTCAATGTGCCCCTGCAGACCGGCATCAAGGCCATTGACAGCATGATCCCCATCGGCCGCGGCCAGCGTGAGCTGATCATCGGCGACCGTCAGACCGGCAAGACTGTCATTGCCACCGATACCATCCTGAACCAGAAAGGCACCGGCGTCATCTGCATCTATGTGGCCATCGGCCAGAAGCAGAGCACCGTGGCCCAGCTGGTCGACACCCTGGAGCGCGGCGGCGCCATGGACTACACCATCGTGGTCAGCGCCACCGCCAGCGAGCTGTCCCCCGTACAGTACATCGCACCGTACGCGGGCTGCGCCATGGGCGAATACTTCATGCAGCAGGGCAAGGACGTGCTGATCATCTACGACGATCTGTCCAAGCACGCCGTGGCCTACCGTGCCCTCAGCCTGCTGATCCGCCGTCCGCCGGGACGTGAAGCCTACCCCGGCGACGTCTTCTATCTGCACAGCCGTCTGCTGGAGCGTGCGGCCCGCATGAGCAAGGAGAAGGGCGGCGGCAGTCTGACTGCTCTGCCCATCATCGAGACCCAGGCCGGTGACGTTTCGGCGTATATTCCCACCAACGTCATCTCCATCACCGACGGCCAGATCTTCCTGGAAAGCGAACTGTTCCACTCCGGCGTCATGCCCGCGGTCAACCCCGGTATCTCGGTGTCCCGTGTCGGCGGCAACGCCCAGATCAAGGCCATGAAGAAGGTCTCCGGTACCCTGAAGCTGATCTACAGCCAGTACCTGGAACTGCAGAGCTTCGCCCAGTTCGGCAGCGACCTGGACGACGACACCAAGTTCCGTCTGGCCCAGGGCCAGCGCATTGTGGAGATCCTGAAGCAGGACCGCAATGCCCCCGTGCCGGTGGAAAAGCAGGTGTGCATCATCTACGCCGTTACCCACAAGTACCTGCAGGATATTGAAGTGGAGCAGGTCAAGGAGTACGAGCAGGGTCTGTATGAGTATCTGGACACCAACAACGACGCCCTGCTGCGTTCCATCCGGGAAACCGGCAAGCTGGAATCCGCTGACGAAGAGGTTCTGAACAGCGCCCTGAAGGCGTACACCGACCAGTTCGTGCGGTCCCATTGAATGTAAAGGAGGGACAAACGCATGGCTGGTTCCATGAAAGACATCAAGCTGCGCATTAAAAGCGTAGAGAGCACCATGCAGATCACCAAAGCCATGGAGCTGGTGGCTTCCTCCAAGCTGCGGCATGCCAAACAGCGGGTGGAAAAAAGCCGCCCCTGCTTTGAGGTGCTGCATCAGACCCTGGCTGACATCGCTGCCAGCAACACGGATTTTTCCTCTGTCTACACCGTGGCGCGCCCGGTAAAGCGCACCTGCTATGTGGTCATCGCCGGTGACCGCGGCCTGGCCGGCGGCTACAATGCCAACGTGTTCAAGGCAGCCGCCGCCCACATGCAGGGCCGCGACTGCTGCGTGCTGCCGGTGGGCAAAAAGGCGCTGGAACAGTACCAGCGTCTGGGCACCGACATCCTGAGCAAGGAGTTTGCCCAGGCGGAGGACGTCTCGGTAGGGCATTGCTTCACCATGGCGCGGATGCTGGCCCAGGGATTTCTGAACGGCGAGTTCGACGAAGTCTATGTGGTGTACACCAATTTTGTTTCCATGCTGACCCAGACCCCGGCCGTGCTGCGGCTGCTGCCGCTGAACGCCCCCAAGCGCACCGAACCCGGTCCGCACCAGCTCATCCTGTACGAGCCGGACTGCGAATCGGTATACAACGCCATTGTGCCGGAATATCTGGCAGGCCTTGTATACGGTGCCTTGTGTGAGAGCGTGGCCAGTGAAATGGGTGCGCGGCGCACCGCCATGGACGCCGCCAGCAAGAACGCGGGCGAGATGATCGAGAATCTGAGCCTGCACTACAACCGGGCCCGCCAGGCCGCGATCACGCAGGAGATCACCGAGATCGTGGCGGGCGGCGAAGCGTAACGCTTTGAGCCGGGATACTAAATGAAGGAGAGACAACCATGTCCAATAAAAATGTGGGAACCGTGGTCCAGGTGATCGGACCGGTACTGGACATCCGCTTTGCAGACGGGCAGCTGCCCAACCTTCGCAACGCCATTGAGCTGGACAACAACGGCCAGCGCCTGGTGGTGGAGGTAGCGCAGCACATTGGTGACAATGTGGCCCGCTGCATCGCCATGAGCAGTACCGACGGCCTGGTCCGCGGCACCGAAGCCGTGGACACGGGCAGCCCCATCACCGTGCCGGTAGGCGACGCCTGCCTGGGCCGTGTGTTCAACCTGCTGGGTGATCCCATCGACAACAAGCCCGCGCCCGAAGGAATGGAGCGTTGGCCCATCCACCGTGACCCGCCCAGCTATGAAGAGCAGGAGACCACCACCGAGATCCTGGAAACCGGCATCAAGGTCGTTGACCTGATCTGCCCCTATGCCAAGGGCGGCAAGATCGGCCTGTTCGGCGGCGCCGGCGTGGGCAAGACGGTTCTGATCCAGGAACTGATCAACAACGTGGCCACCCAGCACGGCGGCTACTCGGTCTTTACCGGCGTCGGCGAACGTACCCGTGAGGGCAACGACCTGTACGGCGAAATGAGCGAGAGCGGCGTTATCAACAAGACCGCCCTGGTCTACGGCCAGATGAATGAGCCCCCGGGAGCCCGTATGCGCGTGGCGCTGAGCGGCCTGACCATGGCGGAATATTTCCGCGATGTGCAGAACCAGGACGTGCTGCTGTTCATCGACAACATCTTCCGTTTCACCCAGGCCGGCAGTGAGGTTTCGGCTCTGCTGGGCCGTATGCCTTCCGCCGTGGGCTACCAGCCCACCCTGGCCACCGAGATGGGCGCCCTGCAGGAGCGCATCACCTCCACCAAGCGGGGCTCCATCACCAGTGTACAGGCCGTCTACGTTCCCGCCGACGACCTGACCGACCCCGCCCCGGCCACCACCTTCGCCCATCTGGACGCCACCACGGTTCTGAGCCGTGCCATCTCGTCCCAGGGCATCTACCCCGCCGTGGACCCGCTGGAATCCTCCAGCCGCATCCTGTCCCCCGACGTGGTGGGCACCGAGCACTACGAAGTGGCCCGCAGCGTCCAGAAGGTGCTGCAGCGCTACAAGGAACTGCAGGACATCATCGCCATCATGGGTATGGACGAACTGAGCGAGGAAGACAAGCTCACCGTCAACCGCGCCCGCAAGGTCCAGCGCTTCCTGAGCCAGAGCTTCACGGTGGCGGAACAGTTCACCGGCATGCCCGGCCAGTATGTGCCGCTGAAGGAAACCATCCGCGGCTTCAAGGAGATTCTGGAAGGCAAGCACGACGACGTGCCCGAAAGCGCCTTCCTGTTTGCCGGCACCATCGACGATGTCTACGCCAAGGCAAAGAAATAATC
>DXNX01000052.1:0-3654 GCA_019413245.1 Oscillospiraceae bacterium | reverse complement strand
GTGATGAATGATGACCTTTCCCATTCAGATCGTGACGCCCGACGGCCTGATCTTTGACGGCCAGGCCGAACGGCTGTTCTGCCGCACCATCGCGGGGGACGTATGCATCCTGGCCCGGCACTGCGATTATATGACCGCGCTGGGCATGGGCGAAGCACGCCTGACCCTGGAGGACGGCACGGTGCGCCGGGCCGCCTGCATCGGCGGTCTGCTGGCCGTGACCAACGGCGCCGCCCGTCTGGTGGCCACCACCTGGGAGTGGGCCGAGGACATCGACAAGGCCCGCGCCGAAGCCAGCCGCAAGCGTGCCGAGGAAATGCTGGCCCGCAAGGAGCTGGACGCCCGGGAACTGGAAATGGCCCAGGCCCGCCTGAAGCGTGCCCTGGTGCGCACCAGCGTCGCCCGCTGAACGGCAGCTCTGTAACAATCAAAACCGCCCCCGCAAAGGCTGTACGTCCTTGCGGGGGCGGTTTTCATTTGTTTTATTCCGGGTCTTTCAGGCGGCGCAGGTCACCGCTTTCCCGGAAGTCTTCATAATCCAGGGACAGGCACGGGTTATAGTAGGGGTCGCGGAGGATGCCGTCCCGGCCGTGGACCTCATACAGGCGGGCCTGCTCTTTGGCGAAGCGGGCCTTCTTGGCGGGGTCTTCCTCATCGGAACCCCGGGACTTGCTCTCGTGGTGATAGAGTTCGGCGTAGGGCGTCCAGACGATACGCCAGCCCGCATCCCGCACCCGCAGGCAGAAGTCCACGTCGTTGAAAGCCACGGTGAAGGCTTCGTCCATGCCGCCCACCGTGTCGAACACGGCGGTGCGCACCAGCAGGCAGGCCGCCGTCACGGCAGAGAAATCCTGCACGGTGGCCAGGCGGAACATGTAGCCGCTGCCGCCCCGCTTGTGGTACTTGTGGCTGTGGCCGGCGTAGCCGCCCAGACCGGTGATGATACCGGCGTGCTGGATGGTATCGTCGGGATAATACAGCATGGCACCGCAGATGCCCACCCCGGGCTGGGAGGCTTCGGCCACCATCTGGGTGAGCCAGTCCCCCCGGATGATCTCAATATCATTGTTGAGCATAAGCAGGAACTTGCCCTGGGCAAACTTGCGGCCAAAGTTGTTGATGCGGCTGAAATTGAAGCTGCCGTTGAAGCCCACCACCCGACACCGGTCATACCGCTGGGGCAGGGTCTTGTAATAGGCGGTAGTGGCGGGGTCGGTGGAGTTGTTCTCGATGACCAGGACCTCGAAATTCTCATAGAAGGTCTTGGCATACAGGCTGTGCAGGCATTTTTCCAGGTCGTCGGTGTGGTCCTTGTTGGGGATGAGGATGGACACCAGCGGTTCCGGCTCCGGCAGGTCCCACACCACATGGCAGGTGCCGGGGAAGATACCGTCCTCCACCCTGCCCTGCCGACCGGTGGCGGCCAGGTGGTCAGCCACTGCCTTGCGGGCCGCCGCCTGCACATAGGGCTTGGCGTCGGTGCCGCCGCTGGTGGAGGCTGCGTGCACCCGCCAGTAATACAGCACCTGGGCCAGATGCAGCGGCTTGGCCTTAGGGGTTTTGCGCTGCATCTCGTCGATGAGGCGCAAAAACAGGTCATGGTCCTGGGCTCCATCACATTCGGGACGCTCCCCGCCCACGGCCTCGAACAGGTTGCGGCGGAACACCGCCAGGTGGCAGATATAGTTCACCGCCATGAGGTATTCCGGGGCGTAGTCGGGCTTGAAATGAGCCACATGGGCCCCCGCCGGGGTCTTGCGGAAGAGGGCTTCGTCGCTGTAGGCGAAGTCGGCTTCCGTACCGGCCAGGGCCTTGCCCATGCAGTAGATGGCATGAGGGGCCAGCATATCGTCGTGGTCGGCCAGGGCCAGATATTCCCCGGTGGCCAGCCTGGCGGCGGCGTTGGTGTTGGCCGCAATGCCACCGTTCTCGATCTTCTGATAGACGATGCGGGAATCCTTGGCCGCCCGGGCCTGTACCAGCTGCCCCACTTCGGGGTGAGTGGCATCCGAGGCATCCACCAGCACCAGCTGCCAGCGGGGGCTGGTCTGGTTCTGCACGCTGTCCAGGAACTGCTCCAGGAAAGGCTTGGGGGTGTTGTACAGCGGGGTCAGGATACTGATGACCGGGAAATCCGAAGTATCGGCGGCCCGCTGGGCGGCCAGAGCCTTGGACGAGGGCAGATACCGGGCCCGCTTACCCAGGAACCGACGCTTGAAAAAGCCCGCCGCCCGGCCCGCCATGACAACGGGCCCCTGCTCTTTGGTCAGGGTAGCGGCGTAGCCGAAGAGTTCCTTCATGCGCTTGGCTTGCAGATTCATGGCGGTGCTCCTCACTTCAGGCCGAAGTTTTCAAACAGATTGTTGAAATGCGGGTTATAATACGGATCGTAATTATCAATATACGCCTTGTACTTGGCGTAAAAAGCCGCTTTTTCCCGCTCATACCGGCGGGCGTTCTCCGAAAGGGTATCCAGCCCCCGGCTTTTGCTCTCGTAGTGGTAGGCCTCAGCCCGGGGGGTAAACACATTGAGCAGACCTTTCTGCCACAGTTTCAGGCAGTAGTCCACATCGTTGTAGGCCACGGCGAAGTTTTCCTCGTCCAGGCCCCCGGCCTCCCGGTAGAGGCTGGCTTTGGTCATAAGGCAGGCACCGGTGACGGCCATATAGTTCTGGGTGGTGACCAGACGGTACAGGTCCCCCACCGCTTTGCGGGGGTAGCTCTTGTGGCTGTGCCCCGCCGAGCCGTTGATGCCCATGATGACCCCGGCGTGCTGGATGGTGTCGTCGGGATAGTAGAGCTTGGCACCCACAGCGCCCACATCCGCCCGCTGGCTGTAACTGAGCAGCTCCCGCAGGAAATCGTGGGAGAGCACCTCAATATCGTTGTTGAGCAGCAGCAGGTGTTCGCCCTGGGCCTGTGCGGCGCCAAAGTTGTTGATGGCGGAGAAGTTGAACGGCCCTTGATACCGCACCACCCGGCAGTTTTTGTACCGGTCGGGCAGGGTACTGTAGTATTCTTCGGTGGCGGGGTCGGTGGAGTTGTTCTCGATGACCAGCACCTCGAAATTATCGTATCCGGCATTCTTGTACAGGCTGGACAGGCAGCGTTCCAGGTCGTCGGTGTGGTCCTTGTTGGGGATGAGCACCGATACCAGCGGGCTTCCGGTGAGCTCATACCGCACCTGGAAAGCCCCCGGCGCACCGGGCACCAGTTCCGCCTTGCCGGGCATGTTCAAGCGCTGCAGCTGGGCGTCGATGGCCCGCACCCCCGCTTCCAGGGCGTAAGGTTTGGCTTCCATGCCCGCGGCGGTGGACCCGGCATGGCCGCGCCAGATGTACAGCACCTTCTTGATGTGCTCGATGCGGGCGGCCTTCTCGGTCAGGCGCAGCAGCAGGTCGTGGTCCTGGGCACCGTCGAATTCCTTGTACTCGGCGGCACCGGCGGCGTCCAGCAGCGGACGGGAAAACACCGCCAGATGGGTGATGAAGTTGCACCCGCGCAGGTAGTCGGGAGCAAAGTCCGGCTTGAAGTGGTAGCCGCCCAGCTGTTTCAGGTCAGCGGAAAGGACGATCTCGTCACTGTACACCAGATCCGCACCGGTGTTTTGGATGGACTGCACACATTCAAACCTGTCTCTTATACACATCTCCG
>DXNX01000051.1 GCA_019413245.1 Oscillospiraceae bacterium | reverse complement strand
GGCCTTGGTGGCGGCTGTCGGGTATCTGAAAGTTACGCTGCTGGCGCCTTTGGGCGGGGATGACCAGATCAACAACCTGACCACCTATTACCGGTTGTCCCATGGCGGCTTTTGGGACATGTTTACGGAAGAACTGGGAAACATCTGGAAAGCACTGACGCTGCAAAGCAGCCGTTTTTTCCCGTTTTCCAGTCTGCCAACCCCCGTGCGGGTATGGTTCAAGGGAAATATTGACAGGTATCGTCTGTTTATTATCGGGCACACGCTGGTGGACGCGGCTTTGCTGGGGCTGTTGGTCAACAAGGCCACCGGCAGCAAACGTCTGGGCGGTGCCCTGTTTGCGCTGTTTCCGTTGATGCTCTGCTTGTGGAGCGACTATTCCATGAACGGCATGTACAGCTATGAGGCACTGCCGCAGATGGTGCCGCTGCCGGCGTTTCTGGCCGGTCTGTGCATGGTGGCTCTGCATAAAAGCGGGCATATTCGGTGGGCGCTTCTGGGAGCATTTCTCACTTTCTATACATGCGGTACCTATGAGATCGGGTACACCTATATCCTGATGCTGGGGGTACTGGCCCTGCTGCTGGAACCCCGGTTCTGGCGGGCCGTGCGCCTGGGTCTGCCGTTTCTGGCGGGCGAACTGGTTGCCTTGTTCTATCATGTGGCCAGTTCCCGGCTGAATACGGTGGGCGACGGGTATGATGGGGTCGCTGTTTCCATGGACCCGGGAAAGATCCTGAGTACCTGGTGGTATCAGATGGCGGGAGGATTCCCTCTCAATGAGCCGCTTTCCGCTGGTGTGGAAATACAGAAGATCCTGGCGGGAGATGTGGTCTGGGCACTGTTGCTGGCCATCGTCTGTGTGGCGTTTCTCCTGCTTGGCAGACCGACCTTGACGAAGCGGCAGGCAGTGTGCCTGTTCTTGCTCGGCTTCGTGATGCTGGCGGGGCCGGCGTTCATGATCGCGCTGTCCTGGAAATACCAGAACGTGGGCTGGGTGACGGAAGTCAGCGCCTACATTCCGGCGGCGGTGGAATCCTTCGGCGTGGCAGTCATGGTCCTGGTGGTGCTGACCGTACTTTTCCAGCTGGCCCGCCGCTGCCCACACGCCGGCGCATGCTCCCTGGTACTGGGGATGGTGGTCCTGGTGGGCCTGACGGCCTGCGGCACATTCCAGCATGCAGCGACCCGGGAACGGTATGATAACGGCCAACGGGCCGTGTATGAATTCCTGTGCGACAGTGTGGAGGCGGGACTGGTATCCGATGTGCCGGAAAAATCTCCGCTGGTGTGTGAATTCAACGTGTGGGGCAGCGACAAAACCGCGCAGGAGGCCTTTTTCCTCCGGTACGGCGATTGCAGCAGAAATGCGTATCATGTGGATGCCTGGGAGGCAGATCCGCAGCCCAACGGGGAGCCGATCTATTTCCTGTGCTATATCTGTGATTATGATGGATACGATGTGGCATGGTTGGCTCATGTTACCGATGATATGACACGTTACGCAGACAGCGTTAAGGTGTATATCGATGGTGACCAGGTCCCGTCTGACGCCACACTGAGTTATATTACCGAAGCTCAGGATGGTACGGAAGTCCGGCATGATGTCGCGATCAGCGATCTGCCGCAGACGGAACGGGACGAAAACGGGGACTACTTTGTGACGGTGGAAGATGAAAACATGGTATCTCGCCGTATCAGTCTGTGGTCGCCGCAGACCGCAGAAAAGGACTGAGGGAGGGAACAATCAGGGAAATGAAAACGAGTTTGGATAGCTGTGCAAACCGCTTCTTGATCGCCACGGTGGCGGCCCTTGCCGCCATGTGTGCGGGTCTGTACGGGTTTGCGGCAACGGATGGCGGCAGTCAGCTGGTCCGGGTTTATATCTGTGTGGCGGCGGGGCTTCTGCTGCAGATTCTTCTGTATGCGGTTCTGCTTCGCATCCATGGCCACAGCCTGAAAGAAAGCCGGAAGCACCGCTGGGTCGGGATTCTGGCAGGGGCCGTGGTGGTCCTGGCCGGCGGAGCGGCGTTTTGTACCCGCTTCCCGACGGAAGGCGTTTATGCGGAGATGCCCGGCTGGCTGATGCTGGCCGGAGTGGTCATCGGACTGCTGGTGTGCTGGCCGCAGGTGAACCAAGGCGTTCCGGAACGGGATGACTGGCGGGCAAAAATGCCGGTTTTGGGGGTCTATCTGTTTTCACTGGCCAGCTACGCGGCGTTTTGCTATGTACCGAACCTGCTCAACGGCAGTGGCCACCAGATCCTTCATGTAACGGCGGTGACCCAGAGCATTTATAATGCAGCTTTCAGTGAACCGTATACCATACGCACAACCGGCGTGTATGGGCATTATGGCATCTTCTTCTGGCCGTTTCTTCATTTGTTCGGCCATAAGCCGCAGACGGTTATGCTGATGATCACGATTTGCGGCATGGCCGTACAGACCATGCTCACGGCGCTTCTGCTCAGGACGGTGCGCTCTAAAGCGCTGGTGATGCTGGCGGTACTGGCCAGCGCCAGCCTGAGCGCCAACAGCGAAAATGCCTATCTGCAGGTGTTTCCCATACGCCACCTGTGGCCTTTGGCCCTGCTGCTGTTTACGGTGTTTTGCCTGCAGAAGGGCGGCTTTACGCTGGGACGGGTGATCGGGGGCTATGCCCTGTGCAGCCTGGCCATCGTCTGGAACACGGACAGCGGCCTTGTGACGCTTGTGGCGTTTACGGTCTTTGTCTGGAGCTGGTACTGGCAGACGCTGAAACCCTGGGCTCCGGCCATGTTCCGGATCTATGCAGGGACGATTGCGGGAATGATCGCTTCCGTATTGGGCATGGTGGTGATCATCAACCTGTACAATCTGGCATGCGGGGGAACCATCATCCTCCGCGCCTGCTTCTTCCCTCTGGTGGGAAGCGGCGGGTATACCCAGATGCTGGAAGAAAACCTGCTGAGCAGCGGGGGGATCGGCTGGCTGTTGCCCATCCTGCTTTTTGCGGTCAGTATCCTGCTGGGGCTGACGACTACGGCCTGGCTGCCTTGCGCTGCACAGGAAAACCGCGAGACCCGTTTGTATCTGCTGGTTTTTGGCGTGATGGGGATCGGGCAAAGCTATTATTATTTCAACCGTTCTGTGGCGGGTACCTCCTGTATCCAGCCGTATCAGATCCTGTGTATGGCACTGCTGGCGGCTTATGCGCTGCCGGTGGCAAAAACGGCGGGAGATCGCCTGTGGAAGGGCGTCCGTGCCGGAACAGGGGTGCTGATGGTGTTTGCCCTGTGCGGACTGGCAATATCGGCGGTGGTGGGGGTCGTGCCCACCTTGAACAGCCGGATCGAGTCCGGCACCTACTCCATGCAGACGCTGCTGGACGTGGCGGCTGAGGTGGAAGCAAAAGTGCCGCCCAACACCTACGCTTTCGGGGATTTCACCCAGGAAATTTATGCGCAGCTGGGATGGAACCCCGGGTATCATCAGCGGGATGTTTCGGACATGCAGTATAATGTCCGCGAAGCCGAAAAACAGAACGATGAGGCGTCCATCGCCATTCTGGAGGATGTCAACAGCCAGAACGCTGTGCTGATCCATCCCTGGCAGATGAGCGCCATTCAGGATAACAATGATCTGGTGCCGGAGTTCGGCATCCCCGAAAGTGAACCGGTGCTGTATTACTGCTCCCGCAATGTGGACATCCCTGCGGCGTTTGACACGACGGACCTGGGCAAAAATTCGCTGCCCGCCTTTCAGACAAAATCCACCGGTATCAACCGCCGGGACGACCATTATGAATTCGAGACCGTATCCCATGCGGATATGCTGCTGGCGGCCGATGCCATCCATGAACGGGGCTTTGTGCTGCGGGTGGATACGGATCAGGAAGTGTTCAACAGCAACGGGCAGGAGCAATTCACCATCGAGGTGCTGCTGGATGGCGTTTCCATCGGCACGCTGCCTGTTCAGGCCGCCGCAGACCCCCAGCATCTGGAACTGACGGTGCCTGCATCCGAAATGCCGGAGATCCCGGCAGACGGACTGTACCGGGTGGAGCTGGTCTGCCATACGGATGAACCTGTATCCGATGCCACTGTCATGTATTATCTGACCTATGCCGGAGCACCGGCTGAATGAAAGAACCCTGCCCCTGCCGGGCAGGTTCAAACCGAAGGAGGACACTATGCAGAAAACCTGGTCCAATGAAGCCGAAGCCCGTGAGCAGATCAAGGCGCTTGTGGCACAGTATTACCATGATTTCAAGGAAAAAAAGGAAGACTTCAAGCCTGGTGACCGCATCACCTATGCGTCCCGCGTTTTCGATGAAAAGGAAATGTGCGCCCTGACCGATGCGACGCTGGATTTCTGGCTGACCACCGGCCGCTTTGCGGAGGAATTTGAAGCCGAATTTGCCAAATGGATCGGGGTGCGCTTTGCCAATCTGGTCAACAGCGGTTCTTCCGCCAACCTGATCGCCTTTATGGCCCTGACGGCCCCCGAACTGGGCGACCGCCAGATCAAGAAGGGCGACGAGATCATCACGGTGGCCTGCGGATTCCCCACCACCGTCACGCCGGCCCTGCAGTACGGCGCTGTGCCGGTGTTCGTGGATGTGACCGTGCCCCAGTACAACATTGATGTCACCAAGCTGGAAGCGGCCCTGTCTCCCAAGACCAAGGCGGTCATGATCGCCCATACCCTGGGCAATCCTTTTGACCTGTCTGCTGTCAAGGCCTTCTGCGATGCGCACAACCTCTGGCTGGTGGAGGACAACTGCGATGCCCTGGGCACCCAGTACACCATCAACGGGGAGACCCGCTTCACCGGCACCTGGGGCGACATCGGCACCTCCAGCTTCTACCCGCCGCACCACATGACCATGGGCGAGGGCGGCTGCGTGTACACCAACAATCCGCTGCTGAACCGCCTCATCAAGAGCTACCGTGACTGGGGCCGTGACTGTGTGTGCCCCTCCGGCCATGACAACTTCTGCGGCCATCGCTTTGACGGCCAGTACGGCGAGCTGCCCGCCGGTTACGACCACAAGTATGTGTACAGCCATTTCGGCTATAACCTCAAGGTCACCGACATGCAGGCGGCCATCGGCTGTGAGCAGCTGAAGAAGTTCCCCACCTTCATCGAACGCCGCCGCCACAACTGGGAGCGCCTGCGCGCGGCGCTGGAACCTGCCGCGGACAAGCTGATCCTGCCGGAACCGGCAGAAAACAGCCGTCCCTCCTGGTTCGGCTTCCTGATCTCGGTGCGGCCGGAAAGCGGCCTGGACCGCAACGCCATGACCCGGTATATCGAGTCCAAAAACGTGCAGACCCGCCTGCTGTTCAGCGGCAACCTGATCAAGCACCCCTGCTTCGACCAGATCCGCGGCACCGATGCCTACCGCGTGGTGGGCGAGCTGACCAATACCGACTTCATCATGAACAACACTTTCTGGGTGGGCGTGTACCCGGGCATGACCGACGCTATGATCGACTATATGGCCCAGGTCATTCTGGAGGCAGCCCGGGCGTGATTCGCAAGACCCAAGCGTAAAAGGATTATCTATGGATTACAGAAAGCAGGCGGCCATCAATTCTATCGGTTCGGTGGTCCTGATGTTCGGGCAATGGCTGATTTCGGTCCTGCTCGTGCGGATGTCGGGGTATGAGGATGCAGGTATCTTTTCGCTGGCCATGACGGTGTCCAACGTGTTCAGCTTCTTTGCCAACTATGGATTGCGGAATTACCAGGTGGCAGACGTTAACGGGCAGTATACCCAGGGGCAGTATCTGTTGCTCCGCGTTTTTACCGGCACGGCATCGGTGCTGGCCTGCGGGGTGTATCTGTTTGTAGCCGGTGGGTATACACCGGTGGAGCGGTGGGCCATTGTGCTGTACCTGCTGTACAGCGATGTGAATGTGATGAGCGATACCCTGCTGGGAGCGCTGCAGCTGCATGACCGGCTGTACATGAACGGATATTCCAACATTCTGCGCGGAAGCCTGTGCTTCCTGCTGTTTGTGGGAACTTATATGGCAGTCCACAACCTTTTGGCTGCTCTGCTGGCAATGGTGGCGGCAACCCTGGTACTGACCCTGGCATATGACTGGCGGCAGTTCCGCAGGTTTGAGCAGCTGACACCCTGGCGCAGATCCGACCTTCAGGCGGTGGGCAGACTGCTGCGCAGCTGCTTTGCCCTGATGCTGTCCAGCATCCTGCCGGTGGTGACAACAGCGGTGCCGCGCCTGTCCATCCAGAAAATCAGCGGTACGGAACAGCTGGGGTATTTTTCCAGCATTTTTACCCCGACGGTCCTGATCACCACCCTGGCGCCGGCCATCATCATTGCACTTGTGCCGCAGATGGCCCGTGCCTGGTCTGTACATGACCGCAAAGGTGTGGTGGCGGCCGCTGCCAAGAGCTACGGGATGGTGTTTGCGCTGATCGTGCTGGCAGAACTGGCGGCAGTGGTGGCCGGACGCCCGGTCATGCGGCTGCTTTTCGGTGAGGAGATCCTGCAATATTATCCGCTTTTGTATTGGGCGATCCTGGCCACGGGCCTGAACGGCTGGACCTACTGCGGCAACAGTGCATTGGTGGCCATCGGCTTCAACAGGGCCGTGGCGGTGGCCGCAGCGGTGGTACTGGTGGTGATTCTGGGCCTGTCCGACCGTATGGTCTTTGCCTTCGGCATTACCGGGGCGGCCTATGTGCTGGCCATTGCCTATGGAATACAGACAGTGGTCCAGCTTGCAATGCTGGCTTACGGGCTTTGCCGCACAGGGCGGAAACAGACCTGAAAAACGCGGTGTCCAAAAAGATTCCGGAACGAGGGAAATTGAGCAATGGAAGATATATATGCAGGGATTGTTACCTACCAGCCCGATCTGGAGCGGCTGCGGGAGAACCTGACGGCGGTCCGTCCCCAGGTGGATGGTCTGGTGGTTGTGGACAACGGCTCCGGAAATCTTGCACAGATCCAGGCGCTTTGCCGGGAATTCGACGGGGTGGAGGTCCTTGCCAACCCGGAAAACCGGGGCATTGCCGCGGCGCTCAACCAGATTTTCGGCTGGGCACAGACCCGGCAGGCACAGTGGGTCCTGACACTGGACCAGGATTCGGTGGTTTACCCGGATATGATGGCCGTTTACCGCAGCTGGCCGGTACAGCCGCAGGTCGGTATCCTGACCTGCCTGATCCGGGACCGCAATCTTTCCCAGGAGCCGGAGCAGGCTGCCGCGTGTGAGGCGGAGACCGTGTGCAAGTGCATCACGTCCGGGTCACTGACGCGGATGGAGGCGTACCGGAAAACCGGCGGCTTTGACGAAAAACTGTTTATTGACGGTGTGGACGACGATTTCTGCTATGCCGTTGCCGAAAAGGGATACACCATCCTGCGCATCAATCGGACCCTGCTTCTCCATGAGCTGGGCCACTGCGAAGAACATGTGATTTTTGGAATACGGCTGGCTGTTTTCAACCATTCGCCCATGCGCAAGTATTACATTACCAGAAATGATGTATACCTGATTCACAAGCACCGGCTGGACCCGGTGCGCGGGTATTTTGTTGTGTACAGACGCTTCCTGACGGTTCTGCTGTTTGAGCGGCAGAAGGGCGAAAAGATCCGCGCCATGCGCAAAGGTCTGCGGGATGCAAAAAAGCTGTGTAAAAGTCTTGGGGAGCGCTCATGAAAGATTCGGTGTTTTTGACGATAGGCATTGCCAGTTACAATTATGGTCGGTATCTGTCCCGTGCATTTGACGCCATCCGGGCGCAGTCGTTTCAGGATTTTGAGATTCTGTACTGTGACGACGGGTCGACGGACGATTCGGTCAGCCGTATCCGGAAATTCATGCAGGACTATCCCGAAATGCGTATCCGCCTGATCGAAGGCGAGAATGCCGGCGTGATGGAGAACAAAAACCGTATTCTGGAAAATGCCCGGGGACAATATGTCATGCTCTGCGACGCCGACGACTGGATGGAACCGGACTGTCTGGCCGAACTGTGCAACAAAGCCATGCAGACCGGTGCGGACCAGGTCGTGGGTTCCTTCCAGAACGTAGATGAAAACGGTAGGGTCCTGCAGGTACAGAATGTTCCGGCCGTGCCTACCAAATGGACCTGGGGCGTACACCACGCCACCATTTACAATATGGCGATTATCCGGGCCCACCATCTGCGGATGGAGCCTGGGGCGTATCCGGACGATGTGCATTTCAATATGGCGTTCCACCAGTACAGCAATGAGATACAGTGTGTGAACAAGGTCCTCTACAACTGGTATACGCATTCCGGTTCCGCCTCGGCGCGCTCGGCCAAAAAGGATATGTGGCACGGCGCGGCGATGCTGCACAGCACCATGGAGTATATACCGCCGATTTATCAGGCGGAACAGGATCCGGAAGAGCGCAGAAAAATCGAATATATGGCAGCCAAGATGTATGGTCTGGCGGTCTACTATCGGTCCCCGGGGGCATCCTGCCGGGAATTCCTGCGGGACTACCGGGAAAGCCGGAACCTGATGGATACACATTTCCCCGGCTGGAGAAAAAATCCGTATGTGAGCCGTGCGGATGGCGGCGGTCTGGTGCGCGCGCGGACGGCACAGATCATCTGGTTCACTTCCGTGCTGGAAAAACTCCACCTGATGCCGCTGGCACTGGCCGGTTACTGGGGTGTATCCCATTTCGTGGCTTTCGGTATATGAACAGAAAAAGTCTGAAAAGGAGCGTTTGCCTATGCGTCAGCGTCTGGCCGATTATGTAGCCGATTTCCTGTGTGCCCACGGCGTCACCGATGTGTTTTCGGTGGTGGGCGGCGGTGCCATGCACCTGAACGATGCTTTCGGGCATCATCCCGGCCTGCATGTGACCTACAACCACCATGAGCAGGCCTGCGCCATTGCGGCGGAGGCCTACGCCCGGCTGGACAACCGCATCGCGGCGGTGTGCGTGACCACCGGCCCCGGCGGCACCAACGCCCTCACCGGCGTGCTGGGGGGCTGGCTGGATTCCATCCCCATGTTCGTGGTGTCCGGGCAGGTGCGGTACGATACCACCGCTCGCTACGCCATGCAGTTCACCGACGGCCTGCCCCTGCGGGCCGTGGGCGACCAGGAATACGACATCGTGAAGTCGGTCACCCCCATGACCAAGTATGCCGTCATGGTGGAGGACCCCACCCGCATCCGCTATATCCTGGAAAAGGCCTGGCATCTGGCCACCACCGGCCGTCCCGGCCCGGTCTGGGTGGATATTCCGGTGAACTACCAGGGCGGCTACATCGAGACCGACGATCTGGAAGGCTACGACCCCGCCGAAGACGACGCCCAGCTGCCCCCGCCGGTGGAAGAAGCCACCATCCGGGAAGTGCTGGACCTGATTTCCAAAGCACAGCGCCCGGTGTTCCATGCCGGGTACGGTATCCGGCTGTCCGGAGCGTACAAAACTTTCCGCGCGGTGGCCGAAAAACTGAACATCCCCATCGTGACCTACTGGAACGCGGTGGACCTCATCGAGGACGACAACCCTCTGTACTGCGGCCGTGCCGGTAACATGGGCGACCGCCCCGGCAACTGGGCCATCCAGAACGCCGACCTGATCCTGGCCGTGGGCACCCGCATCTCCATCCGCCAGGTGGGGTATAACTGGAAGACCTGGGCCCGGGCGGCCAGGGTCATCATGGTGGACATCGACCCGGCGGAGCTGAAAAAGCCCACCCTGCATGTGGAGATGCCCGTCTGGGCGGACGCGGCGGATTTCCTGGGAAAACTGGACGCTGCCGCCACGGTCCTGGCCCCGGTGTGCAAACAGGAATCCTGGCTGGAGACCTGCCGCCGCTGGAAGCATGACTATCCCGCCGTGCTGCCCCGCCAGTGGGAAGAAAACGGCGAGACCGCCAACGTCTACGCCTTTGTGCGGTACCTGAGCAGCCAGCTGCCCGAAAACAGCCTGACCGCCGTGTCCAACGGCGCCTGCTGCGTGGTGGGCAACCAGGCCTATGTGATCCAGAAAGGCAGCCGCATGGCCAACAACAGCGCCGTGGCCAGCATGGGCTACGGTCTGCCCGCCGCCATCGGCACCTGCATCGGCGGCGGCCGCCGCACCACCATCTGCCTGGAAGGGGACGGCTCCATCATGATGAACCTGCAGGAACTGCAGACCATCCTGACCAACCGCCTGCCCATCAAGATCTTCCTCATCAACAACAGCGGCTACCATTCCATCCGCCTGACCCAGAACAACCTGTTCAAGGAACACTGCAAAATCGGCATCGGCCCGGAATCCGGGGACCTTTCCTTCCCCGAATACCGCAGGCTGGCCGAGGCTTTCGGCTACCCCTACCTGTGTGCCCACTCCAACGCCGAAATGAAGGAAGCGGTGGACAAGGCCCTGGCCATGGACGGTCCCCTGTTCTGCGAGATCTTCACCGACACCAAGCAGGTGTGGGAACCCAAGAGCAGCACCAAGCGCCTGTCCGACGGCACTCTGGTCAGTCCGCCGCTGGAGGACCTGGCCCCCTTCCTGCCCCGGGAGGAGCTGGAACGGAACATGTTCATTCCGCTGATGCCGGAAGAATAAGGAAGGATACCCCATGGAACGTGTACTCAAATCCGCCGTGGTCACCGGCCCCACCGGAGCTATCGGCACGGCGCTGTGCCGGAATATGCTGGATCACGGCCTGACCGTCTACGCCGTCTGCCGCCCCGGCAGCCCCCGTGCGGCGGCTCTGCCGGAAAGCGAGAATCTGCACAAGGTGGACTGCGACGCCGCCGACTATGCCTCTTTGCCCGGCAAGGTGGGGCAGGCTGATGCCTTCTTCCACTTTGCCTGGGCACACACCATTGGCCCCGGCCGCAACGATATGCCCGCCCAGATCGACAACATCCGATACACCATCGACGCAGTGCGGGCTGCGGCCGCCCTGGGCTGTCAGGTCTTTTTGGGAGCGGGCAGCCAGGCGGAGTACGGCCGGGTGGAAGGCCTGCTGGAACCCGACACCCCCGCCAACCCGGAAAACGGCTACGGCATGGCCAAGCTGTGCGCCGGGCAGATGAGCCGGGTGGAGGCGACCGCCCTGGGCATGGACCATGTGTGGGCCCGGGTGCTCTCGGTCTACGGCCCTCACGACGGCCCCGCCACCATGATCTCCGGCACCATCCGGGCGTTGCTGGCCGGGCAGTGCCCGGCTCTGACCAAAGGGGAGCAGAAGTGGGATTACCTGTATTCTGCCGATGCTGCCGAGGCCTTTTACCGTATGGCCTGCCACGGCCGAAACGGCGCCGTCTACCCCCTGGGCAGCGGCCGGGCGCGCCCCCTGAAAGAGTATATCCTGGCTTTGCGGGACGCCATCGATCCCGCCCTGCCCCTGGGCTTCGGGCAGGTGGCGTACGGCCCCAAACAGGTCATGCACCTGCAGGCAGACATTGCACCCCTGACACGGGACACCGGATTTGTGCCCCGGACCGGATTTACAGAAGGAATCCGCAATACCATTGAATGGGTGAGGAAGGAAAACCATGGCTAAAAAAGTGATCTCGGTAATGATCCCGACCTATAACGAGGAGGAAAACGCCCGCCCCATCTACGAGGCGGTGCGGGACGAGCTGAAAAACAGCCTGCCCCAGTATGACTATGAGATTCTCTTCATCGACAACAAGAGCCAGGACAGAACCCGGGAGATCATCCGGGGCATCTGTGCCGAGGACAAGCATGTGCGGGCCATCTTCAACTGCAAGAACTTCGGCCAGTTCAACAGTCCCTATTACGGCATGATCCACACCAGCGGCGACTGCACCATCACCATCTGCGCCGACTTCCAGGACCCGGTGGAACTGATCCCCCGGTTTGTGGCTGAATGGGAAAAGGGCTATAAGATCGTCATCGGCAAAAAGACCAAGAGCCAGGAAAACTCGCTGGTCTATTTCCTGCGCGGCTGCTATTACAAGCTCATCCGCAAGATGTCCAGCGTGGAGATGATCGAGCAGTTCACCGGCTTTGGCCTGTATGACAAGAGTTTCATCCAGACCCTGCGGGACCTGCACGACCCCACCCCCTTCATCCGGGGCATCGTGGCCGAACTGGGCCCCGAGCGCAAGGAGATCGAATACGAACAGCCCCGCCGCCGTGCCGGCAAGACCCACAACAACTGGTACAGCCTGTTTGACGCGGCCATGCTCAGCTTTACCAGCTATACCAAGGTGGGCATGCGGGTGGCCGAGTTCTTCGGCTTCGGTGTGGCGTTCATCAGCTTCTGCTTCGGCCTGTTCTACCTCATCGCCAAACTGGTGGCCTGGCAGAGCTTCGTTGCCGGATACGCCCCCACCATGATCGCGGTGTTCTTTATGGGCGGCGTACAGCTGGCCTTTATGGGCTTCCTGGGGGAATACATCATGGCCATGAACACCCGCATCATGAACCGTCCTCTGGTGGTGGAAGAAGAACGCCTGAACTTTGAGGATACCCCCGCGCAGAACAAGGGAGAAACGATCTGATGCATCCGGTCATGCACAAGCGTAAAACGGCAGAATACCTTCTCTGGCTGGTGATCGCCCTGGCGGTCTGCCTTGCCACCGAATATCTCTGCTTTGATCTTTCCCGCATGGACTGGTCGGTGCCGATGCTGTACAGCGAGGACGGCGTATCCGGGGTGGTATCGGTAAAAGAGATGCTCCGGGGCGGCGGGCTCAACGGCTGGCCTTTCTATGAGCCGGATTCTCCCTACCAGGCCAATTACAGCATGCTGTATACGCTGTTCATCCGCTTCTGCGGTCTGTTCACCCGGAACTTTGCCCTGGTGTTCAATCTGTATGTGCTGGTGATCCCCCTGGTGAACACCCTGAGCGCCTACTGTGTGTTCCGGGCGCTGGGCATGCGTGGCGTGGTGTCGGCGGCCGGGGCAGTGACTTTCGGGATGTGCCCCTATGTACAGCAGCGCCTGGGCGGCCATATGGGGCTGGCTGCCTGTGAGTGCATCCCGCTGCTGCTACTGCTGTGCTTCTGGTGTGTGGAGGATGACCGGTTCAACCGTCCGGGCAAGAGATTCTTCCGGTACAAGCGCAACTGGCTGGCTTTGCTGTTTGCCTGGATGATTGCCAACAACGGCATGATTTATTACCCTTTCTACGGTTGTTTCCTGCTCTGCATCACGGCGCTGTGCCTGCTGCTGCGGGAACGCAGCTGGAAAGCCCTCCTGGCCCCCCTTGTCACGGTGCTGGAAATTGCCTTCTGGGTAGCGATGGCCTTTGTCCCGGCCGTTATCGGTACGCTGGCAGGGGAAAGCTCTTCCGTGACGCAGGGGGCCGTGCGCGGCACCATCGGCGGGGATATTTACGGGATGCGCATCAGCAGTCTGCTTCTTTCCCCCAACGGGTACGGTGTGGGCAAAATTGCATCCCTTATTACCAGGTACCGGGAGACCCTGGCCAAGGATGAGGGCATCATGTTCAATGAGAACGCCCAGGGATACCTGGGCATCCTGGGCGTGCTGGGATTCTTCCTGCTGTTGGCAGTGCTGTTCACCGGTATCCGGTGGAATCGCAGGCCGGTCCTTTCCGGTCGGTTGTGGCTGCTGGCCCGGCTGAACCTGGGCGCCGTACTGCTGGGGACGATCTCCGGCTTTGGGGCCTTGGTCACCATTGCCGTGCGCATGATTCGGGGGCACACCCGCATCAGTCCATACATTGCCTTTATTTGTATTCTGGCGGCGGCTCTGTGCGCAGAGGAACTTCTGCGCCGCCTGCAGGGCAAAAAGCGGGCGGCTGCGGCGGTGGTCCTGGTCCTGCTTTTCGGGTATGCGTACCGGGAGCAGCAGGGCTTTTTCAATCCGGATTACGAGGGTGTCCAGAGCACCTGGGCCAGTGATGACGCTTTTGTGCAGCGCATGGAAGAAACCTCCGGCCAGGACGCAGTGGTCTACCAGCTGCCCTATATGAAATCCTTTGAGAACGGTCCGGTCAACCAGCTGCCGGACTATGGCCTGTACCGCGGGACCCTGCACTCCGATACGTTGCGCTGGAGCTATGGTGCGCCGGACGGCAGCGAAAATGATATCTGGAACAAGGCAACCAGCGAACTGGAGCCGGCCGCTATGGTGGCGGAGCTGAGGAAACAGGGAATCGCCGGTATTTATATCGACCGGGACGGCTATGAAGAAGCCGACTGGCAGGCTCTGGAACAGGCACTGTGTGAAGCCGCCGGTACCACCACGCTCCTGGTCAGTGCACAGGGGACCCTGAGCTATATTCCAATTGCCTGATAAAAATGATAAAACCACCTCTGCCGGGCCAGCAGCCCGAAGCAGGGGTGGTTTTTGTCTGTGGTTTATTCACCGTCCTGGACCGGGCGCTTGAGCAGCACCAGCAGTCCGGCGGTCAGTGCGGAACCGATGGCCAGTGCAGCCAGCAACAGCAGGGGCTTTTCGGCCAGGGGCAGCAGATACAGCCCGCCATGGGGGGCGGGGACCCCGCAGCCGAACCAGATGGACAGGGCCCCGGCCAGAGCGGACCCGGCCATACAGCAGGGAATGACCCGCAGCGGGTCACGCAGGGCAAAGGGGAGGGCGCCTTCGGTGACGAAGGAGGCACCCAGCAGATAGTTCATCAGGGCGGAATGCCGTTCCGACTTGTTGAACCGGCGGGGGAACAGGGTGCAGGCCAGCGCCACGCCCAGCGGCGGGACCATGCCGCCCAGCATGACGGCGGCCATGAAGCGTTCCTGCCCGGCGCCCAGGGTCACGGTGCCGAACAGATAGGCTGCCTTGTTGATGGGACCGCCGAAATCCACCGCCATCATGGCACCCAGAACGGCGCCCAGCACCATGCTGCTGCCGCCCTGCATGGATTCCAGGCACTGATACAGCCAGGCATTGAAATGTCCCAGCGGCGGATTGATGACCACTACTACGAACAGGGACATGATGGTCAGGCCCAGGACCGGGTACAGCAGGGTGGTCTTGAGAGGGTCCAGCCCGGTGGGAAACCGGCTGAACAGCTTGCGCAGACCGCGGATGAGCCAGCCGGACACGAAGCCGGCCAGAATGGCGCCCCAGAAGCCGGAGGAGATCCAGGAGCTTTCGGGGCCGATGGTCATGCCCAGAAAAGCCAGATACCCGCCCATCATGCCGGGCAGCAGAGCGGCCGGCCCGGCCATGGCGCTGCCCACAAATCCGGCCATGATGGGGTACATCATGCGGAAGGTGAACTCGCCCACCTGGCTGACCAGCCAGGACAGGGAAGTGCCGCTGCCGAAGGTGATGTGGCCCACATTGGCCCGGTCCAGGAAATAGCCCAGGGCGATGAGCACACCGCCGCCGGTGACAAAAGGAATCATGTGGTTGATGCCGTTCATCAGGTGAGCGTACAAATGCCGTCCCCGGGTGCGCAAACCGTCCCGCGCCGCCGAAAGCGGCGGGAAGAAGGTGTCATCGTCCGGGTTCACGTTCATGATCGGTACGCCGCCGGAGGTGGCCCGCCGCAGCAGGGCTTCCGGCTGGCGCAGGGCCTCGGCCACCGGCACGATAAGCACCGGCTTTCCGGCAAACCGGTTCAGGTCCACCGTGCGGTCGGCTGCCACCACAATGCAGTCCGCCGTGTCGATCTCCGCCGCGGTCAGCACGTTGCGGGGACCGTCGGCACCGTTGGTCTCCACCTTGATGGAAATGCCCATGGCCGCCGCCTGCCGTTCCAGAGCTTCGGCCGCCATGAAGGTGTGGGCCACCCCCATGGGGCAGGCCGTGACCGCCAGCACCGAGCAGGGGCCGGCGGCCTGTTCGCGGGCGGGGGG
>DXNX01000050.1 GCA_019413245.1 Oscillospiraceae bacterium | reverse complement strand
GCTGGCTGGTAGCTACTGTGTGCTGACAATTCAATCCCCTGCCTGCTGTGTGCAGGCGGGGGAGTTTTTCTGCGGAGGTGCAGCATGGCACTTTTTGAACTGGAACAGGATTTTGGAAGCGACCCGGAAACGGAGTGGAAAGCGCCGACTTTCAAAGACTGTGCAGCGGCAGACATCGACCTGACTTTCTTTGAGCAGGACGAACACGCAGACCTGCACACGGTTGACGGGAAAGAGGCACTGGTCATTGTGGATGACCAACGGCTGAAAGAACACAACTCGCACTGGGAGGCCGGAGCGAAACAGAACTTTGATACGGGCCTATACACCGCATCCACCGTGCTGTACATCCGGGTAAAGGACTACGGGCCGAAGCCGAAGATCGGGAAGCATCTGGTCATGGATAAGGGCACCTCGCAGCAGCGGACTTACAGTATCCTGAACTGCGAGGAAGAAGCGGGTATTTACCGCATCACCATGGAGAGGACGAGACAATGAGCAGGGTGACTTACGACGCAGGAACCATGACCATCACAGTGGACGGGCTGGAGGATGTGGAGCGAGCGCTGGGGGACTTGAAGAAAAAGACCCCGGCGGCGGCCAAGGTAGCGATCAACGCCACAGCACGACAGGCAAGAAAGCTGATGGTGGCGCAGGCAAAGGCCAGGTATGCCGTGAACGCCGCTGGGCGGCGGCACCTGAAAGACCTGGTACAGCGGAAAAAGGCCACGAACACAAGCCTGAGCGCAGAGCTTCACATCGAGAAGATGCGGAACGACCTGGGCTATTTCCAGCACAGGCCGACAGAGAGCTTCAAGGGGCGGGATGTCCTGCGCAGAGCGCCTGCCCATGTAAAGGCGCGAGTTCTGAAATCCTCTGCCATGACCGCTTTGACCGGCGACGGAGCCAATCTGAGCAAGGGCTTTTTGGTGGAGTTCAAGAGCGGCCATGTGGGCATGGTTCAGCGGCGCATCGGCTCCAGCTCCAGCCATACGGTTACAGAGCGGGGGCGTCCGCGGTGGCGGAACAAGGACGGGAAAGTGGAAAAGCTGGTGACGATGGGAAGTCCGTCGGCAACTGCGATGCACAGCACCGTTTGGCCCTATGTGGAACCGGAGGTAACGGAATACCTGTACGACAGACTGATGGAGCAGACCGAGCGGGTGATCGCGCGGGCAAAGGCCAGAAAGGGATAGGCGATGAAGGATTACATGGATGCGGTGAAAGCCGCAGGGATTGGGCGGACGCCGCAGCTTTGCCAAGACGCGCTGATCGAGATGCTGGAGGAGCTTTTCACCGGGAAAAAGTACAACGGCCAACAGGGCAGAAAACCGCTGAAAATCTATAAGCAGGATTTGCCGGTGCCGGAGGACTACGACGCGGATGTGGACACGGATGCGGCGGCGGCCCCCTATATCGTGGCCCGCATGACCGGCGGAGCCATTAAGGACGAAAGCGGGCCGCAGACGGTGGAGTTCAGCTTGATCGTATGCGCATACGACGAGGGCGGAGCGCGAGAGGGCTATCAGGATGTGGCGAACATCAAAGAGGACATTGTACAGCGGGTCTGTACGAGGCCCTATTTCGGCGGTGCGTTCACCATCCTGAAACCCGTCGTATGGGCTATGCAGCAGGATGATACGCACCCGTATTATTTCGGGGCTTGCACCTTGACCTGCACGGCCCCGGCTATGACACAGGACACGGAATTGGAGGGACTGGTATGAGCAGGAAAGCAGAGGCGTCGGCCATGGGTATGGCCGAGCGGGCGGAAGGAGCGGCAGGGCGGAAGAAAAAGGCTGGCCCTGTTGTCTACTGCGGCCCGACTGTAAGGGGCGTAGCGAAGCAGTACACGGTGTTCAGCGGAGGCATCCCGGAGGCGCTGGAGGATTTTTCTGAACGGCACCCGGAGGTAAAGGCCCTGTTGGTGCCGGTGGAGCAGTTCGCGGAGACCAGGAGGAAGATGGAGACTGCCGGAACGGCAGAAGCCATCCTGTACCACAAAATCAAATCTGAGCTGTAAGGAGGAAACAATATGGCTTACAAGCATGGCGTATATACCAGCGAGGTGGAAACCAGCCTGACTGCGCCTATTGTCGGGACGGCGGGACTGCAAGTGATCGTGGGAACCGCACCGGTGAATATGCTGAAAGACCCGGCGGCGGCAGTCAATGTTCCGCTGCTGGTGAACAACTACAAGGAGGCTGTGGAGGCTGTCGGCTACAACGACGACTTTGAAGCCTATACCCTGTGCGAGTGCATCAGTGCGGCGTTCAGCGTAGTGGGCGTGGCCCCCATGGTGCTTATCAATGTGCTTGACCCGGCGAAGCACAAGGCGGATATTTCGGAAAAGACGATGCAGGTAAACGACGGCGTGGCCGTGCTGGACGAAGTGGGCGTACTGCTGGAGGGTCTGACCATCAAGGCGGATGCAACGCCGCTGGAGGCAGGCAAGGATTACACGACCACATGGAACAACGACGGCACCCTGAACATCGTACTGCTCAAAGGCGGAGCCGGTGAAAAGGCAACCACGCTGACTGCGACCGGCAGCAAGATCGACCCGAGCAAGGTCAAAGCCGCGGACATCGTGGGCGGTGTGGACATCTCCTCCGGCAAGGAAACCGGCCTGGAGGTGGTGCGGCAGGTATATCCCAAGCTGTCCATGACCCCCGGCATTCTGCTGGCCCCCAGGTTCAGCGCGGACGCCACGGTGTCTGCTGCGCTCCAGGCAAAGACCAAGAGCATCAATAGCGTGTTTGGCGCGGTGTGCATCGTGGACATCAACAGCAAGACGGACGGTGCAGTGAAGTACACCGATGTTAAAACCAAGAAGGAGGAGCAGGCGGTCAGCGACCCCAACGCATACGCCGTATGGCCCTATGCCAAGGTGGGCGAGGTGGTGTATAGCGGTTCCGCCCTGGCTGCCGCCCTGACGGCGTACACAGATGCGCAGAACGACGACACACCCAATGTCAGTCCCAGTAATAAAACGCTGGCGATCTCCGCCGCCTGCCTGGCAGACGGAACAGAGGTCGTGCTTGACCAGGAGCAGGCCAACACGGTGAACAGCTTCGGCGTGGCAACCTGGCTGAACATGAACGGGTTCCGCTTGTGGGGCAACAACACTGCGGCATACCCTGGCATCACCGACCCCAAAGACCGCTGGTTCAGCGTCCGCCGGTTTATGACCTGGGCAGCCAACAGCTTTATCCTGACCTACTTCCAGAAAGTTGACAGCCCGGCCAACAAGCGGCTGATCGAGGCCATCGTGGACAGCGAAAATGTACGGGGAAACGGCTTTGTGGCCCGCGGCGTGTGCGCTCGGTACGAGATCACTTACAACGAGGACGAGAACACTACCACCGACCTGCTCAACGGCAAGATCACTTTCCACCAGTACATTACGCCGTTTACCCCTGCGGAGGACATTGAGGACATCATTGAGTTTGACCCCAATGCCCTTTCCGCTGCGCTGAACTGATAAGGGAGGGAACAAAATATGATTAGCAGCAACTATATTCCTGAGAAAATCAGTGAGTATAACGCCTATCTGGACGGCAGCAAAATGATCGGCGTGGCCGCATCTGTGACCCTGCCGGAGATCAATATGAAAACCAGCACCGTATCTGGCGTGGGCGTCAACGGCGAACTGGACAGCCCCACCATCGGGCAGTTTGAGAGCATGGAGCAGGAAATCCAGTTCAACACCCTGTACAGCTCCGCCATGGATATGCTGTCGCCCCTGTCCACGGTGAACCTGACCCTGCGAGCGGCACAGCAGGTTTATGACAAAACGGGCGGCTATAACTTCAAGGGCCTGCGGGTGGTGGAGATTGGGCGCGTCAAGAGCTTCAACCCCGGCAAGGTTGAAAAGGGCGAGGCCATGGAGGCGACCATTACCCTGGAGCTGACCTACATCATGATCGAGGTGGACGGCGTGCAGCTCCTGGAAGTGGACAAGCTGAACGGCATCTACAAGGTAAACGGGAACGATATGCTGGCTGGCGTGAACAGCCTGGTATAACCCGGAAAACGGAACACGGCCCCCCGGCCTACGGGCGGGCCGTGTTTTTCTAAACGAACGACGGCTGAAAGGAGCATTACCATGGAGGAAATCAAGAACGCGATGGTGGAAGTCAACACGGAAACGCAAGAAGTCAACACCGAAAGGGAAGGAGTCAGCGAGGAGCGCGTTGTGAAGCTGACGAAGCCCTATGTCTTTGAGGGAAAAGAGTATGAGGAAATCGACCTGTCGGGGCTGGAGAAGCTGACCATCCGGGACGCCATCGACACGCAGCTAGAGCTTTTCGGCGTGGAAGTTGCCGCCTCTGTGCTGTGTGAGACCACCACAGCATTTGCCAGAACTATGGCAGCGAAGGCGACCGGACTGCCTATCGAATTTTTCAAGCTGATGCCGCGCGGCGCTTTTAGGCGGGTAGCGGGCATGGTGCGCAGATACATGAATGCGGACGACGAGACGAAGAACCATGTGATGCAGTTGGGGAAGCCTCACAGCTATAAGGGGAAGGAGTACCGGGAAATCGACCTGAACGGCGTTGCCGACCTGAACACCCTGAATGAAAGTGAGGCGGAAAACCGGATGGCCCGCGAGGGCTTTGCGGTGACGGAGAACGGCACCAACTATCTGTACGCCTGCGTGATCGCCTCGATGGCGACAGGCATCCCGGAGGATTTCTTCACCTCGCTGCCGCTGTATGAGCTGCTGAAACTGAAAAACGCGGTGAACGACGCGGATTTTTTCGAGTAAAGGGCGGGGCAAAAGCCCTGCGGAAAGCGGCAATCCGACTGTCCTCGGTGACAGGGACGAGCCTTGAATTTTACTTGAAGCTGCCTGTCCGCGAGTTTGCTGAACTGAATGACGAGGTGGCGGAGGAATGGCGAAGAACAAAACATTAGAGCTTAGTATCAAGATCGCCGGAAAGATGGATAAGAGCCTGACGGCGGCGCTGGCCAGTAGCCAAGGACAACTGGGCAGCTTCGCCAAAAGTATCAGCAACATCGGAACGGCGGGGCTGGCGGCCATGGGTGCGCTGACGGCGGGAACGGTGGCAACCATCGCAAGATGCACCAAGGAAGCTGCAAAGTTTGAAAACTATATGTCCGATGTGGTCAAGGTCGTGGACGGCATGGCGGACGCAACCGGAAAAGTAAGCAACAAGATGGCGGAGAACGGGAGAACCTATGCGGAAAACTACGCCATCTTGGAAGAACGGCTGAAAGACCTGAGTACGCAGATACCGTACACCTTTGAGGATTTGACGCGCCTCGCCGCGGCGGCAGGCCAATCGGGAAAAACCTTTGAGGACTTGACACAGACGGACTTCCTGAAAGACATCGCCATGTGGGGAACGGCTATGGACATTTCCGCAGATCAGGCAGGCGACTGGGGCGCGAAATGGGAACAGGCGTTCAACATGAACCACGAGCAGGTCATGGAGGTTGCGGATGTCATCAACTACCTGGGCAACAACTACGCCACTACGGCGGCGGAGATCGCCCAAAGCGTGAATGATGCGGCATCCATGGGCCAACTGGCAGGCGTGGATGTTAAGGCGACGGCGGCCATCGCGGCCAGTATGCAGGCCATGGGCGTAAGCACTGACCGGGTGGGAACCAGTATCAAGCGCATCTATACCAACATCACAAAGGGCAGCACGGCCACAGCCGCCCAGGAAGCGGCATTTGAACGACTGGGGTTCTCGGCGACGCAAATCGCAAAGTCAATGCAGACAGACGGCACGGGAACGCTGCTGAAAGTGTTTGAAGCAGTGAACAACCTGCCGGACGCTGAGAAGCTATCCACGCTCAATACCCTGTTTGGACAGTGGGCCATTGAGGGCGGAGCCAAGCTTACGCAAAACCTGGGCCTCCTGACAGGGATGCTGAAAGAGGTTTCCAATGCAAGCGTCTGGAGCGGGAGCATGGAAAAAGAGTTCATCATCAAGGCGACGACGCCGGAGGCCATAGAAACCATGCTGGGAAGCGCCAAGTCTGCGCTGATGGACGACATCGGCACCGCATTTCTCCCGGCCTACAAGGAATTTGGACTGTCCATGATCGGGTTCATCCGGGGCATACGGGAGAATATGCCGGAGCTGACCAAGCTCGCAGAGAGCCTGGGAAAACTGGCGAGCCGCGGTGTGGAAAAGCTGGGCACGGCGATGAACTGGGCGCTGCCCTACATCCAAAAGGGCCTGGACTACCTGCTGAACAACGGCGAGCAGGTGGCCCATATCATCGGGATACTGGCGGCCACCTTTGCGGGAATGAAGCTGGCACCGGCGGCGGAGAGCCTGCTTTCCGGCGTGGGCGGTATGCTGTTCGGCGGAAATGCCGCAGGCGGAGGAAAGCGGAGCGGCGGCCTGTTCGGCGGCATCAAAAGCCTGTTTATGGGCGGGAGAAAAGCCGGGAGCGCCGGAGCCGGTTTTGCGTCCGCCTTTGGAGGGGCGGTATCTGGAAACGGATTTAAGGCAACCATGGGAGCTACGCTGTCAAGCCTGCTGGCCGGAAACGGCTTTAAGGGGACAGCGGGCCTGCTCTCTGCCGCGGCTGGGACGCCGGGGCTTCTCTCCGGCTATGTTGGGCCGGGAAGCGTAATCAAAAATGCAGCGGCGAACAGTGCAGTGGGCCAGTGGCTCGGAGGAATAGGAACGGCCATCGGGAACACAAAGACCGGCGGCCTCCTGAGTGGCCCGCTGGGTAAAGCGGGAACTGCGGCGGGCGGACTGCTGGGGGCCGCAAAAGGCGGCTTGGGCGGCCTGCTGGGCAAGGCGGGAGCTGCCATCATGGGGAGCAAAGCCGGAATGGCCGTGGGCGGCCTGCTGGGCAAGGCAGGCGGAGCATTCAGCGCAATCGCTGGCTCCGGTGCGGTAAAGGCAATCGGTGGTGCTGCGAGCGGGGGTCTTGGGATACTGAGCAGTATTTGGGGGCCAATCGCAGGCGGCTTCGGAACCCTACTGTCCGGGGCGCTCCCGGTCGTGGGCGTGGTATCCAGCATTATTGCGGTCGTCAGCCTGCTGGGTGACAACCTGGAGTATATACGGGAAATCGTCGGCGGGGTATTCGGAGAACAAGGGCTTGCCATCTTTGACAAGTTCACAGGCGCACTGTCCAATGTGGGTAACTTCATCAGCGGGCTGTTTGTGGACGGAGGCGTGGCAAGTGCGCTGTCCGGTTTCCGAGAAATGCTGTTCGGACAGGGCGGCATATTTGCCGGGAATGAGACGGCTGCCGGGGCGTTTGACGGCATCGTGCAGATGCTCCAATCGGTGATGGGCGTTGTGGGCCAGGTCGTGACCTTTTCCAACACAACGGTAAAGCCAATCATTGAGGGAATATTCAACTTTATCACGCAGACGGTGGTGCCGGTCATTCTGCAAACCATCCAGACGGCGGCCCCGTATATCTCCAGTATCATCAGCGGGATTGGTTCGGCGGTTATGACGGTGGCGCAGATCATCGGCCAGGCCATTCAATTTGTTATGCCGGTCATTCGCACCCTCGCAACCATCCTGCTGAATATCGGACAGGTGGTGGTGCCGTCTGTCCTGGCAGCCATCGCGGTATTCTCCGAGGGTATCAGCAACGCCATCACGGGGGTAAAGACCATCTTTGAAGGCGTTATCACATTCATCACCGGCGTGTTCTCAGGCAACTGGCGGCAGGCGTGGGAGGGTGTGCGGTCGATTTTCACAGGTATTTTCGACACCCTGGGCGCTCTGTTCAAAGCCCCGATCAACGCCGTTATAACGCTTATCAACAAGGCAATCGCAGGCATCAATGGGCTAAATATCACCATCCCGGACTGGGTGCCGGGGTTGGGCGGAAAAACATTCGGACTGAATATCCCGGAAATTCCGATGCTGGCACGGGGCGGATTTACCAACGGCGCGAGCATCGCGGGCGAGGCTGGCACAGAGGCGGTTATCAGCTTCCAGAGAGCTGTGCGGCGGGAGAACCTTGCAACATGGGCCAAGGCCGGTGAGCTGCTGGGCGTCAGGCCGGTGGAACTGGCGGACATCCCGGCGGAGGGCGGCATCGGCGGCGGAGGCATAACCTTTGCGCCGCAGATCACCATTCAAGGGAGCGCAGACCGCAGCGTAATCGACGAGGCGCTGGCGGAGGCGCAGGCCAGATTTGAGGCGTGGTATCTCCAGATGCAGCGCCGGAATGCGCGGACGGCCTATTAACGGGAGGACGGTATGGCATACATCACTAAGAGCGGCGATACATGGGACATGATCGCCAAGGAAGTCTATGGGAGCGAATACCATGCCGATGTTCTGATGGCGGCGAATGCAGCGCACATTGAGACTTTTATCTTCCAAGCCGGGGTGGAACTGTCTACCCCGGCGCTGGAGGAGGAACGGAATGGACTGCTGCCGCCGTGGAAATATGAGGCGAACTATGATTAGAGCAAGAAGCCTGGCGCTGGATGTGCGCTACAACAATGCCCCGTTTGCCGGGCAGGTAGGCGGAGAAATCGAAAGCCTGACCTATATCGACAGCGCGGCAGACAACAGCGACAGCATTGACATCACGCTGGACGCACAGGATGGAAAGTGGCTGCGGGGCTGGCTACCGGAAAAGGGCGCGACGCTGCGCCCACGCATCCGGGGGTACAACTGGGAGGCGCAGGGAGACAGGCGCATCATTGAGTGCGGGTTATTCGTGTTGGATGATGTGAGCTTTTCTGATGCACCAACCACCTTGCAGATCGGCGGCGTGAGCAAGCCGAGCGACAGCGACTTTTCGGAGCTGGAGCGGGAAACCATTTGGAAAAACACCAGCATCAAGAGAATTGGAGAGACCATAGCGGGCCGGTATGGGCTGGCGTTCACCTACGATGCAGACGATTATGACATCGAGTGCGACGAGCAGGACGGAACGGACAGCGGCTATTACAACCAGCTATGCAAAAACTACGGCCTTATCCTGAAAGTTTACGCCCGGCGGCTGTGGGTGTATGACCGGGAGCGGTACAAGGAAAAGCGAGCGGTAAAGACTTTCCACCGGACGCAGATCAGGCCGGGCAGTTTTGCATATACCACCACCCTGTCCGGCACATACACCGGTGGGTACTTCAACTACACCGACGCGGACAAGGACATCGACATCGTGTGCAGCGTGGGCGGAGGGACACACACAAAGAGCGTGAACCGGAGAGCGACAAGCGTATATGATGCCAGCGTCCAACTGTGCGCGGAGCTGAACAACGCCAACCACGGCACGGTACGGCTGCGCTTCGGGGTAGATGGGGACTGGCTGGTGAGTGCGGGAAACTGCATCAATCTGGCCGGGTACGGAAAGCTGGACGGAAAATACTTTGTTGACAAGGTGACGCATAAGGTGAGCGCCAGCGGACTTACCACGGATTTCGAGTGCAGCGGCATCGGAACTGCGTTCCACTACTGGGATGTGGGCGGGAAGATCGAGTACCACGAGCCGGAGGAGGACAGCGGCGTTGATTACGACAGCGCCTACGCCACCACAAGCCCGGCGGCCAATGCGGCCAGCTCGGCGGCGGGAGCCGAAGCGGGGGCGTCGGTGGCGCTGACAAATGCGCCTTTCTATGTGGCAAGCACATCGGCAAGTCCAGCGTGCCACAAGAGCGGAACCTATTATTTCTACGATGGCATCTTAATCAACGGGAGATACCGCATGACCAACACGGCGGCGCGGTGCGGAAAGCTGCCGGTAGGAAAGAATGTAACCGGATGGGTGCCAGCGAGCTATTGCATCGCGGGAAAGGAGGGATAGCCGGTGGCAAGCACGAACCGCACGGGGCGCGTGAGCGCCATCGACTATGAGGCGGGCACCTATGAAGTGACATACTTTGACCGGGGGCAAAGCGTGACGCGGAAGATCAATGCCATCAGCAACGGCGAATACAAAATGCCGGTGATCGGCCAGATCGTCAGCGTGGCGCACACCAGCAGCGGCCTTGCGGCGGCCACGACGACGGGAACGGTCTGGAACAAAACAAACCGCCCAGCGGAGGGCTTCAAGGGGCTTTACCGAAAGGAATACGGCTCCCAAAAGGGACGGGCTTACAGCCGGTATGACGAGAATACGGGCGTGTACACGCAGTATGTGGACAAGCGCACCGGGCGTACCTGCAACGGAGAAATCTTCGATGAAGCAAAAGGCCCCATCAGCCTGGTGGCGGGCGGGCAATTCCAGGCCAAAAGCAGCTCGGCCAGCATCAGCCTGAATGCGAAAACGGGCGTCGGCCTTGTGGCGGGAACATCGGTGAGCATCGAGGCCGGGAGCTTTGCGAGCATTGAGGCGGCGGGGGAACTGAGCGTGTCCGCCGGAGGAAAGTACACGCTGACGGTGACAAAGGGCGTGGAAGTCGAAGTGTCGGGCGGCGAGGCAAAGATCGCGCTGAACGGAGCGGTAATCACCGTGACAGAGGCGGGGGATGTGACCGTGACCAGTCCGAGCAAAATCAACCTGTCGGCCCCGGAGATCAAGGCGGAGGCATCGGCGGGCGATATTGTCATACAAGGGAAAAGCCTTGTCAACCACACGCACGAGGACAGCCTGGGCGGCGGGACTACACCGCCAAAGTAAGGAGGAGATCGCACATGGCGCTGGGGAGCTATATGGGGGTGTCATTCACGGTGAGCGACCGGCGCATCCTGACACCGAGCGGCCTGAAAGGACAGGGCGGAAGCGAGTGGGCAACCCACAACCGAACCGGGGCGAGGGCAAGGAGCCAGTGGATTGCGCCCAAGCTGCGGAAATATTCGTATGACCTGCTGCTTCGGGCACAGGACGGCGTGAACCCGAGAAGCTCACTGCGACGCCTGCAACGCGTGGCAGAGCAGGATGTGGCGGACTGGTTCATTATCGGCGGCTCGCCCCTTTCGCCGTATCCGTTCAAAATCACCGACATCAGCGACGAGTGGGCCGTAGTGCTGCACCGGGGGGCGATGGTGGAGTGCAAAGTGACGCTGACCATCGAAGAATACCTGTAAGGAGGGCGCTATGCTTAACACGGAAAATGCTGTGATCGAGATACTGCCGGGCAAGGTGGACGACAGCACGGCGCGGGAGGTATATCGAAACCTGCAAGTGCTGTATGGGACTGTGGCCGGGGAGCAGGCGCTTGACCGGGAGTTTGGAATTGACGGCAGCATCATCGACTACCCACAGGAGAATGCGCAAGTTCTCCTGGTTGCAGAATATGTGCGCAAAACCGAACGGTATGAGCCGCGGGCAAAGGTGGCCCGCGTGGAATGGACGGGCGGAAAGGCGCAGGACGGAACTATGACCCCAAAGGTGGTGATCGAAATTGTCTAATATCATCGAGCTGGAGAACTGCCCGGAGCTGAACTTCATCGAGAACATGACCTTGCAGGAGACGGAAGATCAAATGCGGGAACTGTACGCCGGATATTACCGGGAGCTGACCGGGAGAGACCCGGAGATCGGGGACGCCGACACGGTGAACCTGCTGATTAAAGCGTTCTGCGCGATGGAATATCAGACCATGCAGTATGCGGACGCAAAGGGCAGAATGGAAATGCTGAAAACCAGCACCGGGAGCGCCTTGGATGCGCTGGCGGCGCTGGTGGGGCTGACCAGGAAAGCACCGGAACGGGCCACGGCCTCTGTGCGGTTCAGCCTGGAGGAGCCGAGGAGCGTCGTTGTTGCTATCCCGGCGGGAACGCGGGTGAAAACCGAGGACGGGAAGTATTTCAACAGCCTGGAGTACGCCGAGATCAAGGCGGGCGAGGGCTATGCGGATGTTGTGGTGCAAGCTGAGGAAGCCGGAGCGGAGAGCAGCGGCATCCTTTCGGGTGCAATCAAAATACTGGTAGACCCCATTCCGTACATTTCCGGCGTGAGCAACACAACGCCGAGTACGGGCGGACTGGACACCGAGGACGACGACAGCCTGACCCGGCGCATCTACCTTGCGCCGAGCGTTTATAGCTGCGCCGGGCCGCGGGACGCCTATGAATACTATGCGCGGGAATGGCGTGGGGATGTGGCGGATGTCCGCATCGTAAGCCCACAGCCGGACGAGGTGAATATCTACTTCGTGATCGAGGATGAAACAGGGCTTCGGCTTCCGAACCCGACGGAGCTTGCGGGTATGGCGGAACACATGGACGACGAGACCATTCGCCCGCTGTGTGACCATGTAAGCTGCCTCGCACCGGAGGAGGTGGACTATACCATATCGTTCACCTATTGGATTGCAGAGAGCAACCAGAGAAGCGCAAGTGAAATCCAGAGCAAGGTAACGGCGGCGGTCAAGGACTTCCAGACATGGCAGCGGAAACTTGGGCGGGACATCAACCCGACGGAGCTGATCGCCCGCCTGCGGGCGGCGGGGGCAAAGCGGGTGAAGCTGACGGCCCCGGCGGATGTGGCCGTGCAGACCATGATGCTGCCGAAATGCACCGGTGTGACGGCGACCTACGGAGGGCTGGAGGATGATTAAAAGCCTGAGAGATGCGCAGATCATAGACGGCCTGCCGCGTATCGTGCGGGAACAGCCGTGGGTCAAGGCGCTGTCCATGGCCGCTGCCGTGCTGCACAAAAAGACCATGGATTATATCGACGGAAGCCAAATCTATACCGCCATCGACAGCGTGGCGGAGCCAGTGCTTGACGCCCTGGCGGTCAACTGGAAAATCGACTGGTATGACACCGGGTACGACATCGACCGGAAACGGCGCATCGTTAAAACAGCATTGACCATTCGGCGGACGATGGGCACAGTGGGCGCAGTCCGGGCGCAGGCGGACGCTATCTATCCGGGTTCAACCCTGGAGGAATGGTTTGAGTACGGCGGGACGCACGGGAGGTTCCGGCTGCGGGTGAACATCGTCACGGTGGAGGAACGGGAGGAATTTGAAGCGATGTCGCTCCGGGAGATCGAACGGCGGCTTGCGGCGGCAAAGCGGTTCAGCTCCCACTTGGAGGAGGTGGAATACTACGATGCGGGCGGCGTGGCGACAGCTTACGGAATGGCGGCCTATGTAGGCGCTGAGTTCGTGGAGAGCTGCACCACCATCCGGGTGAACCCAAGCCCGGACACCAAAACAGGGACGGCCACGGCACACGCCCTGGCGGCCTGCGTAGGAGCGGTAATCATCGACTTCGGGACAACCGAGAGAACAGGAGGATAAAACATGGCCTGGTTAGGCGTAATCACGAACAACGGAAACGACCTGCTGACCCGGTGGGTGGAGGGGAAGAACCTGCACATCACCAGAGCGGCGGCGGGGCAAGGGCGAGTGGAGCAGACCGCCATGCTGGCGCAGTCGGCTCTTGTGAACGAAAAGCAGACGGTGAGCATCGTGTCCAACACACCGGCAGAAAAGGGCCAGAGGCTCAAACTGCAAGTGACGGCACAGGCTGCGGTGGGGTACAACCTCAACCAGTTCGGCGTATGGGCGAGACTGGACGAGGAAGAAGATCAAATGATCGCCCTGTTCCAGACGGATACGGACATCGGCATTGAAATCCCGAGCAAGGAGGCCATGCCGGACTTTGTGTACACATTCTACGGGCTGCTGGCATTCTCCAACCAGGGAAACCTTACGGTCAAAATTGATGCCGCCGCTGTGGTGACGGCGGAAACCATGGGACAGGCAATCAATGAGGCCATGGGTGCCCACGCCGGAGACCGGGAGGCCCACGCGGCCCTGTTTGAGAAAAAGGCGGATTTGGGCGCTGACAGAAAAGTGGTGATCGACCAGCTCCCTGTAAACACGCCGAACGGTGTAGCGGGGCTGGACAAGGACGGCAAGGTGAGCGCCGCCCAGATGCCGGTGAACGCACCGAACGGCATAGCGGGACTTGGCGACGACGGGAAGATTGCGGCGGCGCAGCTCCCCAGCTATGTGGATGATGTGGTGGAGGGCTATTACCATGAGGGCGCTTTCTACTCTGACCCGGCCCACCGGGAGCAGATCACCCCGGAAAGCGGCAAGGTCTACATAGATGCGGAAACCAACATCACCTACCGGTGGAGCGGGCACAGCTATGCGCCCATCGGCTCCGACCTGGCTCTGGGCGAAACGCAGAGTACAGCCTACCGCGGTGACCGAGGCAAGATCGCCTACGACCACAGCATGACCAAGGAGGGAAACCCCCATGGCACGAAAGCCGCAGACATTGGCTATACCGACAACAAGGGGCTGGGGGCGAAAAACTTGCAGGGGGCCATGGACGCAGCCGCGCAAAGAGCAATCGACGCGCAGAAGTCTGCGGACGCGGCGCTGGACGCCATCACAAAAATTGGGCACACCATCGACGCTGTGCCCAGCCAGAACGGAACACTGACCTACACCGGCAGCGAGCAAAGCCCGACCTGGAACAGCTACAACCCGGAGACCATGACCATGGGCGGCGTGACCAAGGGGACGGACGCAGGTTCGTATAACGCCACATTTACCCCGAAGGAGGGGTACACCTGGGGAGACGGCACCAACGAGACAAAAACCGTAGTGTGGAAAATCGGGCGGGCCACGATCATGGCGGTGCCCAGCCAGTCCGGGGCGCTGGCCTATACCGGAAGCGCACAGACACCGAACTGGGCCAACTACGAAAGCACAAAGCTGACCCTGGGCGGAACCACCAGCGGAACCAATGCGGGAAGCTATGAGGCGACCTTTACGCCAAAGGGCAACTACCAGTGGCAGGACGGAAGCGCGACCGCCAAGACTGCCACATGGCGCATTGAACGGGCAAAGATCGCGGTGGTGCCCAGTCAGTCCGGAGCGCTGACCTATACCGGCGGGGCGCAAAGCCCGAGTTGGAGCAACTATGACAGCACAAAGCTGACCATGGGCGGCACTACCAGCGGAATTGCCGCGGGCAACTACAACGCGACATTTACGCCGAAAGAAGACTACCAGTGGCAGGATGGAAGTGTGGCCGCTAAAAATGCGGCGTGGGCCATTCAAAAGGCGGCAGGCACGCTGGCCCTCTCCCCCACCTCCATGACCCTGGACGCCTCTGCCAAGAGCAAGAGCATCACTGTGACCAAGAACGGCACGGGGGCGGTCTCGGCCACCGCATCGCCCAGCGGCGTGGTGACGGTGAGCGTGAGCGGGAACACGGTCACGGTGACTGCCGTTAAGGACGGAAACGCCACAGTGACGGTGAATGTGGCGGCGGACGCCAACCACACCGCCCCGAGTGCAAAGACCTGTTCTGTGAAGGTGGAGATGCCGAACATCTACGGCGTGGAGTGGGACGGCACCAGCACAACGGTGTGGAGCCGGACGGATAAGGCGGCAGGCTTCACGAACCCTGTGCCCTATGTGGCCGGACAGAGCAAGTACGGAAGCCCGTTCGATAACCTGATGCCCTGGAGCGGGATGGTTCGGTCAAGCGACCCCGCAGCGGGCGAGCTGGTGGCTATCCCGAAATTCTGGTTCAAGTGGACAAAGAGCGGGAGCCGGTTGAAACTCCAGATCGCGGACAAGGCGACGCCGGGGTTCCATGTCTCCCCGGCCCACGCAGACCGCGGGGATGGAAAGGGCGAGCGGAACACCGTGTACATTGGCCGGTATCACTGCCACACGAGCAACTGGAAAAGCCAGAGCGGCGGAAAGCCCAAGGCGAATATTACCAGAAGTGCGGCCCGCAACGGCATCCATGGCCTCGGCGGCACCATCTGGCAGAGCGACATCCAAATCCGCATGACGATCTGGATGCTGTACCTGGTGGAGTTCGCAGACTGGAACAGCCAAAAGACCATCGGCAAAGGCTGCGGAGACAACAGCGCCCCCGGAAACATGGGTTATACGGATAGTATGCCGTACCATACCGGAACTACGCAGAACAGCCGGGACAGCTACGGCCTGGGTACGCAGTACCGGAACATTGAGGGTCTTTGGGACAATGTATACGACTGGGGAGACGGCTGCTACTACAACAGCGCGGGGCTGAACATCATCATGAACCCCAACAATTTCAGCGACACCAGCGGAGGAACCGCCGTGGGCGTACCCACGAGCGGGTGGCCCAGCGCATTTGCGGTGGCGACGAAAAGCGGCCTGGAGTGGTGCATTTACCCCACGGCGACGGGGGGCAGCGAGACCACCTACTCGTCGGATGGCTGGTACTTCAGCGCGTCCGTCCCGTGTCTGCGCTTCGGCGGTGACTATCGCCGGTTCGGGTACCGCGGGT
>DXNX01000005.1:29742-34106 GCA_019413245.1 Oscillospiraceae bacterium | reverse complement strand
CCCCAGATATCCACAATGGGATGGATTCCCTTGCTTTCCAGAATGTCCCGCAGTTCCCGGGTGGAAGCCAGCAGTTCTCCTTCCCAGGCACCCTGACCGCAGCACATGATGAATTTGTCCGCCTTGGCAAACAGTTCGTAGTACGGATGCTGTGCCGGGAAGTTGCGCATATAATCACAGGGACTGTTGGCATATACCAGGTCATCCATGTAGTCCCCGAAGAACATGCGGGAGGAATACAGACCGCTGAGCGCAATGGTTCCGTTAAAGATGTCCGGGCGGCGCAGATAGAAGTTGACGGCATGTCCAGCCCCCATGCTTGCCCCGCCGGTCAGAATACGGCCGGTATGGTCCGGACCGTTTTCCCGGTTGATTTCCAGAATTCGGGGTACCAGCTCATCACATACATAATGATACCAGCGCTCGTGCTGTTCAATGCGCGGACGGCAGGGGCCGGGGTTATCCCAACTTTCCCCGTCGATACTGTCCGCACAGAAGATCTGCAGCTTGCCCGCATCGATCCAGGGGGCTGCCACGTTGCACATGCCCTGGTCTTCCCAATCATAGAAGCGGCCGCATTGGCACGGGAAAATCAAAATCGGGCGGCCGCTGTGACCGTAGACTTTGAACTCCATGTCACGCCCGAGGCAGTGGCTGTATTCCTTGTAATAACGCACCTGCATTTTATGCTTCCTCCCTTGACAGGATGCCGGCCGGGAAATCCCGGCCGGCATCCTGCTCCTTATTTATAGAAGAACTTTTTGTTCAAGCTCAAGATTCCGACCATGTTCTGCATCAGACCACTTTCGGAAGAGCGGAACACCCAATAATATAAAACCGCAAACACCTCGCGCAGGTAACAGGTAGGGATGCTGCGCAGCGGAATTCCCGCCGGCAATGCCGCGACCTGGTTGAAACCGGCCATCTGCGCATATTTGCCGCCGCGGTAACAGTGGAACGCATTGGTCACATACACGACGGGCTGGTCCACGTCCATTCCCTGCTGTTCCATGATCTGACGGGCAAAGGCAAAGTTTTCTTCCGTGGAGGTCGACTTTGTTTCCGCCAGTACCCGGTCGGGAGACAATCCTTTTTCGATGAGATAGTCCCGCATAGCCTGCCCTTCGGGCACCCATTCATCCCGGCCCTGTCCGCCGGTGGTAATGACCACGGCGTCCGGATGTGCCTGGGCAAATTCATAGGCCTTATCCAGCCGGTACCGCAGCAACAGACTGGGTTTGTCCTTGCGCAGACCGGCTCCCAGGACGATCACAACCTTTTCGTTGCCGGAGGGCGGGTTGGCGTATCCGCTGACGGCTACAAAGGCCAGCATCCCGGCGCAAAATACCGCTCCGCAAATCAGTACGGTCAGCACGATACGTCCGGAAAGCGGACCGGTGAACCAGGCGTTGAGCTGGCGATGCCAGACCGCATACACGCAGCAGGCTGCTGTCAGGACCCAGACGATCAGGTTGCCCATATTGAAGTTGCTAGTAAACACCAGCATGACCGAGTAAAACAGCATGACCCCGGCCAAAAGAAACAATATGATTTGCAAGAGAACTCCTTTACGGGTCGGCGGTTCAGTGCTGTGCGATTTCATTCCAGACACCGCATCCTGCCACATCAGCCTTTACTCCCAGTGCCTGGCAGACGGTATCGGCAATGGTACCAAAGCTGTACCGTGTCCCCAGGTCCACGCCCTGGCGCACACCGGGACCGTACACCAGATACGGCACATACTCACGGGTATGGTCGGTGGTCTTGGTGTAAGAGGGGTCACAGCCATGGTCGGCAGTGATCATCAGCACATCATCCGGACGCATGCGCTGCATGAATCCCGGCAGCCAGGCATCAAACTCCGCCGTAGCTGCGGCGTATCCCGCCACATCCCGGCGATGGCCGTACAGCATATCGAAATCCACCAGATTGACAAAGGCCAGACCGTTGAAATCCCGGTCCGCCAGATCCAGCGTAACCTTCAGGCCCTCGGTATTGCCGCTGGTACGGATGGTCTCCCCCACACCCTGTCCGGCGAAAATGTCGTGGATTTTGCCCACACCAATGGTCTGCAGGCCGGCAGCCTGGAGCTTGTCCAGCAGGGTTTCGGCCGGCGGCTTGAGGGAATAATCATGACGGCGGGGGGTGCGGGTAAAGTCATCTGCACAGGTTCCCACGAACGGGCGGGCAATAACACGCCCCACGCCATAGGGGCCTTTCAGCATATCACGAGCCGTCTCACAGATTTCATACAGTTTTTCGACCGGGACAAGGTCCTCATGAGCTGCAATCTGGAATACGCTGTCCGCCGAGGTATACACGATCAGGGCGCCGGTCTTCAGGTGCTCCTCGCCGTAATCATGGATGACCTGGGTGCCGGAATAAGGTTTGTTGCACAGCACCTTGTACCCTGTACGGGCGGTAAATTCATCCAGCAGTTCCTGCGGGAAGCCGTTGGGAAAGGTTGGCAGCGGATTGGGTGACAACAGACCGGCAATTTCCCAATGCCCGATGGTGGTATCCTTGCCGGAACTGGCTTCCCGCAAACGGGCAAAACAGCCGGTGGGGTTTGCCACGGACGGACGGCAGGTCACCCCGTCAATGTTGAACAGCCCCAGCGCGGCAAGGTTATCGGCCTTGCAGTTCGGATGGGCGGAAATAGCGGCCAGGGTATTGGTACCGGCATCCCCGAATGCGGCAGCATCCGGTTCGGCGCCAATGCCGAAGCTGTCCAGTACGATCAAAAACACTCGTTTTGCCATGGTGTTTCTCCTTTTAAAGCAATGAGGGATAAACTTTCCCAGATTATGTAGGTTATTATACATGAATTTTCTATAAAAGTAAAACAGAACCTATTTCAGACTGTTTTTTAGGCGTTCAGCGCAAAAAATGAGCAAATTTTTGTGCAAGTTTTTGTGTCCGTCTTGTCGAAACAAAAGATTTGTATTATAATAAGGCCGTATGTATACAATACTCTTATTTGGAAACGGAGAAATTAAGATATGCGCAAAACAAAGATTGTTTGCACGCTGGGCCCTTCTACTGATAAGGGCGACGTGCTGCGTCAGCTGATTGAAAACGGCATGAACGTGGCCCGCTTCAACTTTTCTCACGGCGACTACGAAGAACATCGCGGCCGTTTTGAAAAGCTGAAGGCTCTGCGCACCGAGCTGGGCAAGCCGGTTGCCGCCATGCTGGATACCAAAGGCCCCGAGATTCGTCTGGGCACTTTCAAGAACGGCTCTGAAAAGCTGGTGACCGGTCAGAAGTTCATCCTGACCAGCCGCGATGTGGAAGGCACCAAGGACATCTGCTCCATCACCTACAAAGAGTTGCCCCACGACGTACAGCCCGGCGGCCACATTATGCTGGACGACGGCCTGATCAGCCTGCGCATTGAAAATGTCACCGATACCGACATCAGCTGTGTTGTCGAAAACGACGGCATCATCAAGACCAAGAAGGGCGTCAACGTTCCCGGCGTCCATCTGTCCATGCCGTATATGAGCCAGCGCGACAAGCAGGACATCACTTTCGGCGCCGAGCAGGGCTTCGACCTGGTTTCTGCCAGCTTCACCCGCTGCGCCGCCGATATCATGGAGATCCGTCACCTGCTGGACGACTGCCATTCCAACATGAAGATCATCGCCAAGATTGAAAACCAGGAAGGCGTGGACAACATCGATGAGATCCTGGCTGTGGCCGACGGCATCATGGTCGCCCGCGGCGACATGGGCGTTGAAATCGACTTTGCTGAGATTCCGTCCATCCAGAAGCATCTGATCGACCGTACCATGGCCAGCGGCAAGGTCGTCATCACCGCTACCCAGATGCTGGATTCCATGATTTCCAACCCCCGTCCCACCCGTGCCGAGATCACCGACGTGGCCAACGCCATTTACGACGGTTCTTCTGCCGTTATGTTGAGCGGTGAGACTGCTGCCGGCAAGTATCCTGTGGCTGCCCTGAAAGCCATGGTCGCCATTGCCGAAACCACCGAGGCCGATGCCAGCTACAACAGCCTGGTCCATCACGCTCAGGCCGACGAGAGCCGTCTGAGTGTGAGTGCCGCTGTGTGCCATGCCGCCTGCACCACCGCTTCCGATATTCACGCCAGCGCTATCATCACCGTTTCCAAGAGCGGTGAGACCGCTCGTCTGCTGAGCCGCTATCGTCCTGCCACCCCCATCGTGGCCTGCGTGCTGGATGAACAGGTGCAGCGCCAGCTGAACATTCACTGGGGCATCACCCCGCTGATCATGCCCTACGCCAACTCCACCGACGAACTGATCAGCAAGTCTGTGGACTGCGCTGTCAACGCCGGCCTGGTACAGCCCGGCAGCATGGCTGTTGTGACGGCAGGC
>DXNX01000005.1:28648-29732 GCA_019413245.1 Oscillospiraceae bacterium | reverse complement strand
GTGGGCGACAGCCTGCTGACCGGTGTGGGCATCGGCGGCAAGAACGCCAAGGGCACCGTCTGTGTCTGCCGCACCGCTGCGGAAGTGGCTTCCAAGTTCAAGCCCGGCCAGATTCTGGTTGTTCCGCACACCAGCAACGATATGCTGCCGTATATCCGTCAGGCCGCCGGCGTCATCACCGAGGAAGCCGGCACCAACAGCCATGCCGCCATCGTGGCCCTGTCCCTGAACAAGGCTGTTATCGTTGGTGCCATCGGTGCCACCCGCGTGCTGCATGACGGTATGAACATTTCTCTGGATTGCCAGCACGGTGTTGTTCAGATGATGATGGAGTGATGGATGATGGAGCGCATTGCCAGTTTTTGTGTTGACCATACCACATTGATGCCCGGGATGTACCTTTCCCGTCAGGATGGTGATGTCCGTACCTGGGATATTCGCATGAAGCGGCCGAACCATGGTGATTACCTTTCTTCCGCCGCGGCCCATACCATCGAGCATCTGTTTGCCACCTACGCGCGCAACAGCCGTTGGAGCGAGCATGTGGTATATGTAGGTCCGATGGGCTGCCTGACCGGTTTCTACCTGCTCACCCAGGGCATGACCGATGCCGAAGCACTGCAGCTGGTAACGGAGTCCTTTGCCTGGATGGCAGAGTACGACGGCCCTATTCCCGGTGCCAGTGAGACCGAATGTGGCAACTATCGGCTGATGGACCCTGCCTCGGCGCGGGAAGAATGCCGCAAGATGCTGCCCGTTCTGCAGAATCTGGACGCTGATCATCTGCGCTATCAGTAATCTGTTCCGATAAGATACAAGAACCCCGCCGGAAAGTTTCCGGTGGGGTTCTTTTGTTACAGTGCATCGATGAGAAAAAGATCCCGCACAGAGAAGCTATCTGTGCGGGATCTTTTGAATGCAAAAAATCAGATCAGTGCGGCGGTGATCAGAGCCATCTTGTAGACTTCCTCCGCATTGCAGCCGCGGGAAAGGTCATTGATGGGTGCGTTCAGACCCTGCAGAATCGGGCCGTACGCCTCGAAGCCACCCAGACGCTGGGCAATCTTGTAGCCGATGTTGCCGG
>DXNX01000005.1:0-28638 GCA_019413245.1 Oscillospiraceae bacterium | reverse complement strand
CGTCAGATGTGTATAAGAGACAGCTTCCGGAGCCACAGCGGCGTCAAACTGCAGTTCGCCGTCCACCTTCATCTCGGGGTAGTCAGCCTGCACACGGGCGGTAGCGTTGCGCATCTTGTCCACAGTCTCACCTTTGCCGGAGCCCTTGGTGGAGTAGGACAGCAGCGCCACGCGGGGATCAATGCCGAAAACGGCCGCAGTCTTGGCGGTCTGCACGGTAATTTCCACGATCTCGTCTTCGGTGGGATCGATATTGATAGCGCAGTCACCCATGGCCAGCTTTTCTTCGCCACGGACCAGAATGAAGCAGGAGCTGACGGACTTGACGCCGGGCTTGCACTTGATCAGCTGCAGGGCCGGACGAACGGTATCGGCGGTAGAATAGGTAGCGCCGCCCAGCAGGCAGTCGGCCTTGCCCATCTTGACCAGCATGGTACCGAAGTAGTTGCCCTTGGTCATAGCGGCACGGCACTGCTCCTCGGTCATTTTGCCTTTGCGCAGCTCAACCATCTTGGCAACCATCTCATCAAAGCCTTCGTAGTTGACGGGGTCGATGATCTCCGCACCGGAGATATCAAAACCACCCTCAGCGGCGGCAGCCTTGACCTCATCGGGATTACCGAGCAGGATGACCTTCAGCACATTGCCGGCCAGAAGGCGGCTGGCTGCGCTCAGGATACGGGCATCCGGGCCTTCGGTAAAGACGATGGTCTTGGGGTTTGCCTTGAGCTGTGATTCAAAGCGTTCAAAAAGTTCCATACTGTAACTAACCTCCGATTCTTTCGCCGCCTGGCTGTTTGTCGGCACAGTCTGCGGCGCAACATCTTCTTACAGAGGGATTATAGCACTTATTTTGCTGCCTGCAAAGGTGCCCACGCCGGATTCGCGCAAATATTGCGCATTTCAAGGGTTGCTGTGGCAAAGTCGGCAAAATATATTACAAAGTTAAGAAAATCACAACTTTTTCGGAGGTTCAAAGCCGTATGCGCGGTAAAAGTCTGCCTCATCCTTAGGGGAGCGTACCACCACCGACTGAAGCAGACGACCGCTTTTGGGTTCCCAAAAACCGATGACAGTCTCCCCCGTGCAGATACTGCTCTGCTTTTGTATATCAGCCAGGCCAAGCCCCTGGGGAGGCGTCTGAATTTTCTTTTTGCGCTTGAAAAGCATGGTTGCATCTCCCCTATTCCCGGGTCATTACAGCAGTGCTTTTTCCCAATCAACAGCGCGGAATCCAACCAGCACGGTATCCCCGGTGACAATGATAGGACGCTTTACCAGCATACCGTCACCGGCCAGCAGGCGCAGCTGCTCTTCTTTGCTCATGGTCGGCAATTTGTCTTTCAGCTGCATCGACTTGTACAGCTGACCACTGGTATTAAAGAATTTTTTCAGCGGAAGTCCGCTGCGTACCTGCCATTCCCGAAGTTCCTCACAGGTCGGATTTTCCTCCTTGATGTGGCGGACCGTGTAGCTCAGGTTGTGTTCATCCAACCACGCCTTGGCCTTGCGGCAGGTAGAGCACGGAGGATACTGCAAAAACAGCATATCGATTTCTCCTTACAGTTTGGAAAGTTCCTCGTCAATAGAGCGAAGCAGTTCTTCCGGATAGGCATTGGGCATGAACCCGGCCAGCTGACGCAGGGAGGCTCCTTTCAGCAATGGATTTTGCTGAAGGATCCCCACAACTTCCGGCAGACGGCGCTGCAGAACTTCGGCTGCACCCGGATGTTTGAGCAAGCGCTTGAACGGCACATCCAGTCCGGCTTTCACATTGCCCATCTGCTCTTTCAGTTCCGGGCATGGTTCCACCACATCCAAGGCACCCCATATCTCCTGCAAAAAGTGGATGCTCATAGGCAGCCACTGGGCCACTTCTTCATTGGCACGGCTCTTGTCACCGCTGCATGTGCAAGGGCGCGCCAATGACAGGCCATGTTCTCCCACCGGGAAGATATGCAGTGCAAAGGGAATATCATGGTCAGCCAGCGCATCTGCAAAAACGAGACTGTTCTTGACCGGCACCAGGGTGTCTCCCTGGGTGGCAAAAATGAATGCCGGCGGCGTCTGGTCGCTGACAAGGTCTCCCAGATTCGGTTCAGACGGACGGCCCATAGGTGCCCAGGTTGCGCCCAATGTAACTGCGTAGCCCAACACCATGGCATCCGGTTTTTCTTCGCTTTGGGTACCCAGTGCCGCCGCCAGATGGCCGCCTGCCGAGAAGCCGACCGCCGCGATCTTGTGCGGGTCGATGCGCAGATCCGCTGCGTTCTGCCGCAGATAAGCCAGGGCTGCCTGCGCATCCTGCAGAGACTTGTCCAGCGGGCAGTCAGTACCGGTTGTATACCGCAGCACAAAGGCATTGAAGCCTTCCGCCATATAGGCCAGCGCCACCGGTTCCGCCTCGCGGTCGGAACAGTACTGATAACCGCCGCCCGGCAGGATCAGGGCAGCAGGGCGGATATCTGTATTGGGCATAGCTGCGCTTTTATCCTGCAGATAACAGGTCAAACGCGCGTTATTCGGACCAAGCTGTACGTTCATGCATTCCATGAAAGTTCACCTCATTATACATGTGTGCAATTTTTCTTCAGTATAACACACCAGTAGAGGCAAAGCAATAAATGCGCGTTTATTTTGCACATACTTTACAATATGTCCGTTTTCAGCCACAGGACACATAAAATTTGCGCTGCCAGGATCAGCGGCATTCCCACCACAAAATACCAGTGCCGGGTCTTGTGGTGAAACAGATACATACCGGCCCAGCATCCGAGACTGCCACCCAGAATGGCCAGCACAAAGAACGTTTTTTCGGGAACGCGCCAAGCCCCCTGCCGGGCACGGCGCTTGTCCGCTCCCATCAGGAGGAGCCCCGCCAGATTAACCAGGACAACCCAGAACAGTACTGCTTTTTCGGCCACAGATACAAACATATAGGCCACCTCTCCCCTGTCTTGATTTACACCTGCATTATAGCATATTCCCGCAAAGCAAAAAAGAAGCCCCTAGCAAGAGGCTTCTTTTTGCTTTTTCACGCTGTCAGGACGGTTCCGTCCCCCAGCGTCAGCGTGTAGCCGTTATAATGAATGGTACCTTCGTTTTCCAACGTATCCACCTGGCTGTCCCCGGCGAGCGACCAGGTACAGCCTCCGGCGATGTGCACTGAAATACTGCTGCCGGGAGTCTCACCACGCACAATAGCTCCCTGCAGGCTGCTGCCGTTTTCCAGATCCAGCTGCAGTGCAGAAATGCCATCCACCACAAGATTGCCGGCCAATGTCTGCCTGCTGGCATTCAACCTGACGGAAGTCGCCTTGCCAAAGGGCGTATCGCTGCCGATGACCCGGAGCAAAGTGCCTCCCTCCGATGCGGTAAGAGTCACATGGTTCAGATTGATTTCACAGGCGGTACCTGTTACATAAAACAGATCACCGCTGCGGGCGGTCAGGCTGCCGTTTTCCATATTCAGAACAGCGGTTTTCTGCGTCGGCGCATTCTGAACACTGCTGAAAACAACCGCGCCATGGGGCGTCTGCTCCTCGTCTGTACCCAGACTGCCATTAACTGTACAATTTTTCAGAGATACGGTATTGGGGCCTTCCAGCAAAACGGCTGCAGAATTGTTGGCCGTCAGTGCAGCATTTCGTGCCTCCACGCTGCCCGCTGCATAGATAGCCGGCGAATCATATCCGCCGGATGTATACGTTCCGCCTTCGGCCTCAATTTTGCCTCCGTCTGAATCCGCACAGATTGCCGCGGAGGAATCTCCCGACGTAATGACCGTCATGTTTCTGGCCTGGATACGGGCCCCGCCGGAAGTCTGCAAACCGCAGGAGTTATCCCCCGTCGTTGTGATAGTGCCATTGTTCAGATGCAGTTCCGTACCGGCTCCATATCCGAATATTCCGCAGCCGCTCCGGGCTGAGGAGCTGACCGCCCCTCCTGTCATGGTAACCTGTGCTCCGCCCGTGGCCAGGAGTGCTGCATTCAGTCCGTACCGGTTGCTTCTGGTTTCGTCTGTACTTTCTCCATCCGTCTTGTTCACCCGCACATTATGGAGATTTGCACTTGCCGATTGCACCCGCAAAGCATTTTCATCCTCATTGGCAGAAATATATTCTTCTCCTCGGTTGGTGGTGTATTTTTTCACAACACAGGCCGCACTTCCCTGCAGGTCTTCAGGGTCAATTTCGCTTTCGGCCCCGGCCAGGATCACAACCGCTGCCGGTTTGTTGTCATCCCCCATTGATACATTTAAAATATCCTGAGGCTGTATATCCTCCACCTGCGCCGGTTCCATCTGGCCGGCATCGGTCACGGTGTAAAGTTTTGCTTCGCTCAGATTGAGAACGGTGTCCTGCTTCCAGGACACAAAAGCCCGCATAGCCGACTCTGGCGTCTGACCATTGGGCGCCGTATGAAAAGAGGTTCTGTCCGCTGTCAGCAGATTCGATGTCAGAACTGCGGCCATTGCATCTTCCGGCGTTTGCTGATAGGTCAGCTCTCCCAGATTCAACGTCACGGTGGATGCATCCCGTTGCAGTACCTGCCCTGTCAGGACCGTATTACTGAGGTCCATCCCGACAGGCATGGGCCCGACACTGCATGCCGCAAAAACCAAAACGAGTACCGCACCAAGCCATGTTGTGCGTTTTTTCATAAATGATAGCCTCTTTATCTCCACTGCCACACCCTTGTACGGCAGTTATCAGCGGCATTTTCCGCTTTACTTATCAGCATAGTTGCCAAATGTGTTAGAAATCTGATACCCCTGTGAAGATTTGGTATCACATTTCCGGCAAATTCCCGCATGTTTCAGCAGTGTGCGGGCATGCTGTATGCGGAGGTGAATTTCAGTATGTGTTATCTTGACTGTTCGCAATCCAATTGCTGTCACAACAAAGGCGGCGGGTGCTGTCTGGATGGCGTGAGCGTCCATCATACCGGACCTGCTGATTCCGTATGCAGCAGTTACCGCAACAATGAGGCATATGGCAATGTCTGCACCGACAACGTGCCGCCCACCGCCGAAACGGCGATTCGCTGTGATGATGCCGGCTGCCGCTACAACGACCACAGGCACTGTGCCGCCATGCACATCACCATCAAGGAATGCAGCTGCGGTCCCCAGTGTGCCACCCGCGCCGAGCGCTGACATTTTTGCAAAAGGAAAGCCCCTGCCACGGAAAAATCCGCATGCAGAGGCTTTTTCTTCTTAATACTGTAAATCAGAGTTCGTCCAAATCGCAGATAGCACCGTAACATTCGGGACGCCGGTCACGGAACAGGCCCCATTCCAGACGTGCCTGCCGGATGGCGGCGAAGTCGTAGGACGCTGTCAGAACCGCATCTCCATCCCGTTCCGCCTGCGTCAGTACCGCACCGGTCTCATCGGTCAGGAAGCTGGTACCATAGAAGCGCAGAGCGCTCTGCTGGCCGCCGTTTTCGGCGCATGGGCTGACCACCTCCACACCATACCGGTTGGCTGCTGCCACCGGCACCACATTGGCCGCCGAATGGCCCTGCATGGTGCGCTGCCAATGTCCGGCGCTGTCCACGTCAAGAATCGGTTCACTGCCGATGGCCGTAGGGTACAGAATCACGTCTGCCCCCGCCAGGGCCAGGCAGCGGGCCGTTTCGGGGAACCACTGGTCCCAGCAGATGCCCACGCCCACCCGGCCGTACCGGGTCTCAAACACGCGGAATCCGGTATTGCCGGGGGTGAAGTAGAACTTTTCCTGGTAGTAATGGTCATCCGGGATATGGGTCTTGCGATAGACGCCCAGCACGCTGCCGTCAGCGTCGATCATAGCCACGCTGTTGAACAGGCGGGTCCCGTCTGCCTCATAAAAGCTGATAGGCATGACGATTTCCAGTTCCCGGCACACCTGTGAAAAACGCTGTACCGCCGGGTTTTCCGCCAGCGGTGTGGCATAAGCGTAATAGTCATACCGGCGTTCCTGACAGAAGTAAGGACGTTCAAACAGTTCCGGCAGCAAGACGATCTGCGCTCCTTGCGAAGCCGCCTGCCGCACCAGTTCTTCGGCGTGAGCAATATTTTCAGCCGGATTGGCCGAGCAGGACATCTGCACGGCCGCCACCATCGTTTGAGGCATGGGATGTTCCCTCCTTTGGTTTACTTCGGAATCTGCTGGGTGATGCAATGGATGTTTCCGCCGCCCTGCAGGATGTCCCGCGCAGGCAGGCCGATGACTTTACGGTCAGGGCACAGACCTTGCAGGATCTGCACGGCCCGGGCATCGCTTTCGGCGTTCTCGCCGCCGAACTGCGGCACCAACACCGCTCCGTTGGTGAAATAGAAATTCACATAGCTGGCTGCCAGACGCTCGCCGGGGGTGCGGACATCTTCCCCGGGGGCGAACTCATAGGCATCGCATTCTTCCTCGCTGCACAGGATGGGATGATCCGGAATGGGCAGCTTATGGACGGTGATGGAACGGCCCTTGGCATCCGTAACGCTTTCCAGGTAGGAAAGGTCCGCTTTCGACAGCGCATATTGCGGGTCGTTTTCGTTGTCTGTCCAGGCAAGGACCACCTGACCGGGTGCCACGAAAGCGCAGACATTGTCCACATGCTCGTTGGTCTCGTCGTTGTAGATACCCCGGGGCAGCCACAAGACCTTTTCCACCCCCAGCCGGCGGCAGAGTTCATCTTCGATTTCTTCTTTGCTCATACCCGGGTTTCGTCCGGCAGACAGCAAACAACTTTCGGTCACCAGAGCAGTGCCTTCCCCATCCGTATGGATGCTGCCACCTTCCAGGACAAAGGGTGCGGCATCCTCACAGGGCAGATGCAATGCTTCGCAGAATGCCTTGGCTACCGCGTCATCCTTGCGCCAGTCTGCATACAGGCCATCCACGGTGCCGCCCCAGGCATTGAAGCTCCAACTGATTCCCTTGAGTTTGCCATCCTCGCTTTTTACAAAGGTCGGTCCCACATCCCGGGCCCAGGCGTCGTCGCTGTCCAGGCAAAGTACTGTGGTGTTCGGGATATGAGACACCGCCGCCCGGGCTTCTTCCAGATGGTCGGGACCTGCCAGGATGTACAGCTCCTCGCTTTCGGCGATGGCTTCAACCCCCCGTACAAAAGCCGCCTGGGCATCGGAAGGATCCTTGCCCCAGCTGCCCGGACGCACGGGCCAGATCATCAGGGTGCCGCGGTGCGGGGCGTATTCCGCCGGCATGCGGTATTCGCTCATGAATAAACCTCGTTTCCGTTGTTTCTGTTTCAGGACAGACGCATTTTGAAATCTTCGTAACCGAAACGGCGGACCACTTCGCAGCTGCCGTCGGTATGGCGCAGGGCAATGTCCGGCAGAGGCATTCCGTTGAAGGTGTTGTTCTTGACCATGGAGTAAATGGCCATATCCCCAAACACCAGCCGGTCACCAATCCGCGGCTGCTTATCAAAGCTGTATTCGCCGATGACATCCCCGGCCAGGCAGGTACGCGCGGCCAGACGGCAGGTGCAGGACTTTTCCCCCGCTTCCCCTGCCCCGAACAGCGGCGGACGGTAGGGCATTTCCAGTACGTCCGGCATATGGCAGGCCGCCGAAGCGTCCAGGATCAGTACCGGCATATCGCTGGCCTGTACCACATCCAACACTGTGGTGATCAGGGTGCCGGCGTTCAGGGCGATGGCCTCGCCGGGTTCCAGATAGACTTCCACGCCGTACTTTTCCCGGATATACAGAATCAGTTCTTCCAGGGCTTTCAGATCATATCCCGGTCGGGTGATATGATGCCCGCCGCCCAGGTTCAGCCACTTCAGACCGGGCAGGTAGTTTCCGAACGTTTCTTCAAAAGCCCGGAAAGTTTCTACCAGCGGAGCAGAGCCCTGCTCACAGAGGGTGTGGAAATGCAAGCCTTCCACCCCCTCCGGCAGGGTATCCGGCAGGTTACAGCGGCGGATGCCCAGACGGCTGCCCGGAGAGCACGGGTCATAGATGGCGTGGCCTTCCTGGGTGGAGTGTTCCGGGTTGACCCGCAGCCCCACGCTGGCCCTGCTGTTCTGCCACACAGCGCGGTGGGCTTCCAGCTGCGCCAGAGAGTTAAAACTGATATGGTCGCAGATTTCGACCAGTTCCTTCATCTCTTCTGTCGTATAGGCCGGGCAGAACACATGATTTTCCTTGCCGGGCATTTCCTCATGGGCCAGACGTGCCTCATACAGGCCGCTGGCCGTGGCACCGGCCAGATACTGCCCGATAAGTGGGTATACCCGGAACATGGAGAAAGCCTTCTGGGCCAGCAAAATATGGCAGCCGGTGCGCTGCTGCACACCTGCCAGAATCCTCAGGTTCCGCACCAGGGCATCCTCGTCCACTACATACACCGGGGTGCGCAGCCCCGGTTCCACGTTTGCCTGATATTCCATCATTCCACCGTAGCGGGGGCCTCATCGACCACCCAGGGCAGGCCGTACTGGTTCAGCATCTCCATGAACGGGTCCGGGTCCATCTCTTCCAGGTTGAACACGCCGGGTTTACGCCACTGGCCGTTGGCCACCAGAGCAGTGCCGATCATGGCAGGCACGCCGGTGGTATAGCTGATGGCCTGGCTGCCCAGCTCCTTATAGCATTCCTGGTGGTCGCAGACGTTGTAGATATAGATGGTGCGCTCCTTGCCGTCCTTCACACCGGTGTAGATGCAGCCGATGTTGGTCTTGCCCACGGTGCGGGGGCCCAGGGAAGCCGGGTCAGGCAGCAGAGCTTTCAGGAACTGGATGGGAACGATCTCATGGCCTTCAAAGTTGATGGGGCTGGTGGAGAGCATGCCCACGTCTTCCAGACACTTCATATGGGTCAGGTAGCTCTGGCCGAAGGTCATGAAGAAACGGATGCGCTTGACGCCGGGCACATTCTTGGCCAGGCTCTCGATCTCCTCATGATGGAGCAGGTACATATCCTTCTTGCCCACCTGGGGGAAGTCATACTCCCGCTTGATCTCCATGGGCTTGGTTTCCACCCAATGGCCGTTCTCCCAGTAGCTGCCGTTGGCGGACACTTCGCGCAGGTTGATCTCGGGGTTGAAGTTGGTGGCGAAAGCATAGCCATGGTCGCCGCCGTTGCAGTCCAGAATGTCGATGGTGTGAATCTCATCGAAATAGTGCTTCAGAGCGTACGCAGTGAACACGCTGGTAACGCCCGGGTCAAAGCCGGAGCCCAGGATGGCGGTGAGGCCGGCGTCCTCAAACTTCTTGGCATAAGCCCACTGCCAGCTGTAATCGAAGTAAGCGGTGAAGCCTTCCTCCTTGCAGCGCTTTTCATAGATGGCACGCCATTCGGGGTCGTCGGTGTTCTCCGGCTCATAGTTGGCAGTGTCCACATAGTGCACGCCGCAGGCCAGGCAGGCATCCATGATGGTCAGATCCTGGTACGGCAGCGCCACATTCAGGACCAGGTCAGGGCCGTATTCCTTGATGACCCGCTTCACATCCTCCACATCGTCGGCATTGACGGTGGCGGTGGTGATCTTGACGGGGGTGCCGGCGGCTTCCAGCTTGGCTTTCAGGGCGTCGCACTTGGACACAGTCCGGCTGGCAATGCACATTTCGCCGAAGGTCTCATGGTTCTGGCAGCACTTCTGGATGGCAACACTGGCCACGCCGCCGCAGCCGATAACAAGCAGTTTGCTCATGGTAAACTCTCCTTTTTCCGTTTCAGGGATATTTTTTACAAAGATTTAATCTTCTTCTTCCTGCAGCAGTTCTTCCACATAGCGCGGCAGCATGAAAGCCCCGCGATGCAGATGGGTGGTATAATACCAGGTCTTGATCCCACGCTTGTTCCAGCGTTTGGGGTCAAAGTCCTTGAGGGGATGATACTTTTTGCTGGCAAAACCGAACAGCCAGTATCCCGCCGGGCAGGTGGGAATGTGGGCCTGGTATACCCGGCTGATGGGGAACGAGCGATAGGCACGCTTGTGCATGGCGCGGCAGCTTTCCTCGTCCTCGTCAAAGAAGGGGCTGCCATGCTGGTAAACCATGATACCGTCCTCATGCAGGGCCTTGTAGCAGCTGCCGTAAAATTCCTTGGTGAACAGTCCGGCCGCATGGCCCAGAGGATCGGTACAGTCGTTGATGATCAGGTCGTAGTCATCTTCCCGACCGCGCAGGAACCGCAGGCCGTCCTCGTAGTAGACCCGCACCCGGATGTCATCCAGACCACAGGCGTTGTCCGGGAAAAACTTACGGCAGACATCCACGAACATCTTGTCCGGTTCCACCACGTCGATGACTTCGATTTCCTGATAGTGAGACAGCTCGCGGGCCACGCCGCCGTCACCGCCGCCGATGACCAGCACCCGCTTCACGTCCGGGTGAACGGCCATGGGAACGTGAACGATCATCTCATCGTAGGTGAACTCATCCTTTTCCGAGAAGATCACGCTGCCGTCCGAGGTCAGGAACCGGCCGAACTCCGGCGAATCGAATACGTCAATGCGTTGGAAATCGCTGGTGCCACTGTACAGCTGGCGTTCCACCCGGATACATGTCTTGACGTTGGCTGTGTGAAGTTCACCGAACCAGTAATCCATTTCCTGCACGCTTATCCCTCCTTCAAAACATTCAGTTCCGAAATATCCTCACTCTGAGGGCCTTGCATCGAGCAGCCTTTGGCCTTGGCAAACTCGATGTAGTCGATGATTTCCTGGGTGATGACTTCCCCCGGGGCCAGGATGGGGATTCCCGGCGGATAGCACATGACGAATTCACTGCAGATACGGCCCGCCGTCTGGCGCAGCGGCAGGCTTTCCTTCTCGGAGTAGAATGCCTGCTGGGGTGTGGCCGCCACATTGGGGGTGATATATTCCGCGGTAAACATGTCACTTTTGGGTTTGGCGTACAGGCGGCGGATGTCCGCCAGGGCGCCCACCAGACGCTCGATGTCCTGGATGCGGTCGCCTATGGAAATGTACGCCAGCATATTGGAAAGGTCGCCGAACTCGACCTGAATGTCGTATTCATCCCGCAGCAGGTCGTACACCTCAATGCCGGTCAGACCGATGCCCCGGGTGTTGACGGCCAGCTTGGTAACGTCAAAATCAAAGATGCTGCCGCCGTTGATGAGTTCCGAACCGTAGGCGTAGTAGCCGCCAATGTCGTTGATTTCCCGGCGGGCATATTCCGCCATGTCCACCACCTTGGCAAAGCTCTCCGCCCCGCGCATAGCCAGGTTCCGGCGGCTGATATCCAGACTGGACATCAGCAGGTAGGATGCACTGGTGGTCTGGGTCAGGTTGATGATGTTGCCCACATATCCGGCATTCACACCCGGTCCGCAGAGCAGGATGGAGCTCTGGGTCAGGCTGCCGCCGGACTTGTGCATAGACACGGCCGCCATATCCGCCCCGGCTTCCATGCCGCTGAGCGGAAGGGCCGGCCCGAAATACAGGTGAGTACCGTGGGCCTCGTCCACCAGTGCCAGCATGCCGTGCTCGTGCGCCAGATTGACCAGGGAGCGCAGATCCGAGCAGATACCGTAATAGGTAGGATTGTTGATGAAAATGGCCTTGGCATCGGGGTTGGCTTCGATGGCTGCGCGCACGTCCGCCACTTCCATACCCAGAGGGATGCCCAGCTGCTTATCCACCTTCGGGTCGATGTACACCGGCACGGCGCCGCACAGCACCAGGGCGTTGATGGCACTCTTGTGCACGTTGCGGGGCAGAATGATTTTATCCCCCGGCTTGCAGGCTGTCAGCACCATGCTCTGCACACTGCTAGTGGTACCGCCCACCATCAGGAAAGCGTGTGCCGCGCCGAAGGCATCGGCGGCAAGTTCTTCCGCTTCCTTGATGACCGAAACCGGATGGCAAAGATTATCCAGCGGTTTCATGGAGTTGACATCGATGCCGACACAGCGCTCTCCCAGCAATTCCACCAGTTCCGGATTTCCCCGGCCGCGCTTGTGTCCCGGCACATCGAACGGGACCACCCGCTGACGGCGGAATTTTTCCAGCGCCGCATAGATGGGCGCTTTCTTTTGACGTTCCCGGTCCAAGACCATCCCTCTTTCCTGTAAAACTTCGCGGAAACACACAAACAAAAAAGGCAGTGCACCCTTTTGGGCACACTGCCTGTGAAACACATCGCAAAGTCATGACTGCCCTGCATACCTTGGACAGACAGAAAGATGTTGTTTGATCCGTACTTAGAGTTTTCCAGCAAATAGGTCTGGCTGCTCTGCTACTCTTATTGACGTTTCACAAGTGGTGTGCATCCGCACGGGGTTATTCAAAGTGACCAACTTATAAAATTTCCGGGCTTACAACCCGTTCAATAATGTTGTGATGCCTTTACATCACACGCGGCAGCGGCCAGCCCTGTCCGATGAGCTTTAGGCGCGATGGTATGCGCCCGGCCAAATCTATTTGCATGGGTGGTAGCAAAGCTCCACACACACTGCCATTATTTTATCATGGATTTCTTGCTTGTCAAGCAATTCACCATTTATTTTGTCTTGCCGAACAGGTACTTTCGGGCCATCCAGCTGGCTGCACGGTACGGCCAGGGGCGCAGCTCCTTATCCGCCTCTTTAAGCAGGGACCGGATGGGCAGATGCTGCGGGCAATGCTGCTCACAGGCCCCGCACTCCACACACTGGGTGGCAAAGGCCGGTTCCCGGCGCAGAGAAACCACCTGCCAGTATTCCCGGCGACCGGTCCAGCAGTTCTCGGTATACATGGCATTGTAGCAGCGGAAGGCGCTCGGGATGTCCACCCCCTTGGGGCAGGGCATGCAGTATCCGCAGCCGGTGCAGGGGGCTTTGACCTTCTGCTCGATGTCGGCCTTGACTGCATCCAGAACCTCAAATTCGTGGTCGGTGAACGCTCCGGTCTGTACGTCGGAGGCAATCCTGCAGTTTTCGTCCAGCATTTCCAGGCTGTTCATGCCGGAAAGCACACAGGTCACCTCCGGCTGGTTCCAAAGCCAGCGCAGGGCCCATTCGGCTGCGGACCATCCGTTCTTGTCACGGGCAAACCGGTTGCGCGCCTGTTCGGGCAGCAGATTCACCAGTTTGCCGCCGCGCAGCGGTTCCATAATGATGACCGGCAATCCCTTTGCGGCCGCTGCCTGCAGACCGGCCCGCCCTGCCTGGCTGTTTTCATCCAGATAGTTATATTGAATCTGGCAGAAATCCCAGTCGTATACCTCCAACAGTTTGCGGAACATGGGTGTATTGCCGTGAAAGGAAAAGCCGACCTGCCCGATCTGGCCCAGGCGGCGCTTTTCAGCCAGCCATTCCCGGACGCCGGTCTTTTCCAGCTTGTGCCAGCTTTCCACGTCGGTGAGCATGTGCATCAGGTAGTAATCGATGTGGTCCGTTTTCAGGCGGCGCAGCTGCTCGGAGAAATAGCGCTCCAGGTCCGCGCTGCTGCGTACCAGATACTGGGGCAGCTTGCTGGCAATGCGGACCTTGTCCCTGCAGTGGTTGCGGGCCAGAATCTCGCCCAGAACTGCCTCACTGCCCGGATAGATATAAGCGGTATCAAAGTAGTTCACGCCCTGCTCAATGGCATGCAGAATTTCTGTTTCCGCCTTGTCCAGGTCAATGGCTGTTCCTTTTTTGGTGAAGCGCATGCAGCCATAGCCAAGGATGGAAATAGGAAATCCGGTTTTATCGTTTCGGTATTGCATGAAGTTTCAGTGTTCTCCCGGTTCATGTTTTTCCTGTGCCAGTTTTTGCAGCAGATCAGAAAGCAGTTTGAAGTCAATGGGTTTGGAAATGTGGGCATTCATGCCGGCCTCGGTGGTCTTGGCAATATCTTCGGCAAAAGCGTTGGCCGTGACCGCAATGATCGGAACACTGGCAGCATCCGGCCGGTCCATGGAACGAATTTTCCGGCAGGCGGCACAGCCATCCATCTCCGGCATCTGCATATCCATCAGAATCGCATCCACGCTTCCCTCTTTTTCCCGGGCAAAGCGTTCGACGGCTTCCCGCCCGTTCCAGGCCTGCAGGACATCCACACCCAGCATAGAAAGGAATTCGGTGGTGATCTCCATATTCAATTCGTTGTCTTCTGCCACGATCATACGCTTGCCTTCCAGCGTAAAGGGTTCCAGTTCTGTCAGCGGCGGCTGCTCCGGCTCCGGCGCCGCCTCCACGATCTGCAGCGGCAGGGACACAACAAAACGACTGCCTTCTCCCAGCTTGCTCTGCACGGTGATTTCACCACTCATCTGCTGGACAAGCCCCTTGACAATAGGCATTCCCAGCCCGGTTCCCGTTGCTTTGGTGGGCGCAAACACCGTTTCCCGGGCAAAGGGCTCAAACAACCGTTCCTGGAAGCTTTCCGTCATACCAATGCCCGAATCTTCCACGATGATCTGATACTGTCCGCGGCTTTCCCGCCGGGCTGCCTGCCGCAGTTCCAGCCGTATGCTGTCCCCTTCCCGACTGTACTTGAAAGCGTTGGAAAGCAGATTGTTCAGCACCTGGTTCAGGCGGAATGCGTCTGCGTTGACCATCCGGTCCCGCACATCCAGCACCACCTCATACCGACGATCCTCCTGCTGTGCCTGCTCCCGGAACAGTTCCGCCGTCTCGCTCACGCTCTGCACAATATCCATCGGCTGGCAGTTCAGCGTGCTCTCCACGCCCTGTTCCAGCCGTGCCATATCCAGAATGTCATTGACCAATGCCGTCAGCTGGCGACTGGATGTATCGATTTTGGTCAGGTACTCCTCAACCTTTTCGGGTTCCTGTACATGCTGTCGCGCCAGTTTGCTCATACCGGAAATGGCATTCAGCGGGGTGCGCATATCATGGGACATGCTGGAGAAGAACATGGTCTTTTTGCTGGCGGCACGCTTGGCATTTTCCAGTGCCTGTTCCAGCAGCTCATGCTGGCGCAGCTCCTTCTTTTTCTCCACATCGATTTCCCGGAAGCACATAATGACTTCATTCAATCCCAGGGCCTTATTGTACACGATTTTTATGCTGACCCACTTGCGGCCTTCCCGGAAGCGGCGCTGATAATCCCCGCCGAATTCGTAAATGTGGGACTGGACCAGCTGCCGGATATTATCCAGGTTGAAGTTTTTCTTGAATTCTTCGTAAGTGCTGTCCTCCACTACCGAAGACAATGTATTCAGAAGATACTCATACTCCCCGTTCTTGCCCAGAGCCTCCTCCAAATCGGACGACGATTTGATGGTCTCATAGGTACCGGTCTCGAAGTTGATTCGGTAGATGGCATAATAGGTATCGCCCAGAATCTGCAATGTATCCGAGATATATTTGACCTTCCGCTTTTCGGCGTATTCCCGCAGGATCGAAACGATGACCGCCAAAAGCAAAATCACAAAAATACCGGTCAGCAGGTACATGGAGGTACTGTTGCTGGTACCATACAAAATCTGCTGCAAGGAGAAGGTTACAATGGACGTCCAACCATTGCTCATCTCGTAATAATAGATCCCCTGCATCTGGCCGTCCAGACCTTTGAAGGTCGCGGTATGACTTTCGAACGAGCCGTCCCGCACGCCGGCTAGAAGCTGCGCCGCATACTGCTGGACCGCAGAGTTATCCACGTCATACCCGCCAGTGAGATAAATCAGGGTGCCACTGGCATCAAACAAAAAGTAGGTGCTGCCTTCCGGCAATTCGATCTTGTTTTTCAGGGCGTGGAAATCATCCATCAGAATATCGAAGGCCAGGACATTGCCTTCTCCGTGCAGTTTAACCGACAGCGTAACCAGTTTCTGCCCTGTGATAGCATCCACATACACATCGGTGAATACGATTTTCCCATCTGTTGCCAGCGCCTCGGTATACCATTCTTTCTGGCTGTAATCGTAGTTTCCGTCCCCTTCCCAGGGATTGGCAGCCACAATTTTGCCGTTGACAACGGCGTAAGGGTCGATAATGTTCGCGCCCAGGACCTGAGACATATAGTCCGCATATTCTTCCAGTCCCTGCTGCATGGCCTGCTCCGGATCTGCATTGTCAATGGCCGCATCCGTGTACAGGGCGCACATGGTCAGGAACATTTCATAGATGGAAATACGTGTTTCCTCTTCATTGGAGTAGCTTTGAGCCAGATTATTGCCCATCTCGTTGGCATTGTAGAGCAGTTTGTCCCGCACCAGATAAATACCCAGGGACATAACCGCGAAAAAAGCCACAATAAGCGCAATATTCAGCCAGAGCGTTCTGTCCTGCCCTGCGGTTCCTGTCTTTTTTATGATGTTGTTTTTTCCCCACATAGACTTTATCCGTCCAATTTTCATTAGAATTGCCGCCTGGAGCCAATCCTGTTTGCCCTTGCAGCAAAGGATGGTTTTGCACCCCGCATGGCTATACGCACAGGTACTTCTGTCGGATGGTCATTTTTATTTTATCGAACCATTTTGCAGGTTGCAAGTCCTGTTTCCTGTTTTACTGCTCCGCAGAAGAAAATGAGTGTGCGCAACACAAAACAAGCCCCCGGAGCATCTGCCGCACAGCAGAACCCCGAAGGCTTGTTCTCTCATGCTTTTGCCGTTTTTTTCCGGGTTGCTTTGGGCTTTTCCGCCTCGGCCTGTTGCTGAAGCTGCCTGGCTCGTTCCAGCACCGGCTTGAGGTACCGCCCGGTATAGGAGGCCGGATTTTCCGCCACCTCCTCCGGCGTACCGGTGGCCACCACCTGACCGCCGCCGCTGCCGCCTTCCGGACCCAGGTCGATGATATAATCGGCCCGCTTGATAACATCCAAATTATGCTCAATGACGATGACCGTATTTCCGGCATCCACCAGCTTGTCCAGCACTTTGACCAGGCGGTGCACATCAGCCACATGCAGACCGGTGGTGGGCTCATCCAGAATATACACCGTCTGCCCGGTATCCCGCCGTGCCAGCTCGTTGGCCAGCTTCACGCGCTGGGCTTCGCCGCCGGACAGGGTCGTGGCTGCCTGTCCCAGTTCGATATAACCAAGTCCCACCTCCTGCAAGGTCTGCAGTTTGCGGGCAATCTTGGGCTGGTTGGCAAAGAAGACACAGGCTTCCTCCACCGTCATATTCAGCACATCCGAGATGTTCTTGTCCCGGTAATGCACTTCCAGGGTTTCCCGATTGTAGCGCTTGCCCTTGCAGACATCGCAGGGCACATAAATATCCGGCAGGAAATGCATTTCGATCTGCAGGATACCGCCGCCCTCGCAGGCTTCACAGCGGCCGCCCTTGACGTTGAAGCTGAATCGCCCCGGTCCATAGCCCCGGGCTTTGGCGTCCTGCGTATTGGCAAACAGGGTCCGGATATCACTGAACACACCGGTATAGGTGGCCGGGTTGGAACGTGGGGTGCGGCCGATGGGCGACTGGTCGATACCGATGACCTTGTCCACCCATTCCATGCCCTGCACCTCATCACACTGGCCGGGACGACTGCGGGCACCGTTCATGGCCGCAGCCAGTGTCTTGTACAAGATCTCGTTGACCAGGGTGGACTTGCCGGAGCCGGACACACCGGTCACACAGACCATTTTTCCCAGCGGGAAGTCTACCGTAATATTCTGGAGGTTGTTTTCCCGGGCCTTGACCACCCGCAGGAACTTACCGTTGCCGGGGCGGCGGTGGTCCGGCACTTCCACAAATTTTCGGCCTGACAGATACTGGCCGGTGATGCTGCGCTTGGTCTTGCACACATCCGCCACGCTGCCGGCTGCCACGATCTCACCGCCGTGAACACCGGCCCCGGGGCCCACGTCTACCAGGAAATCCGCCTGCCGCATGGTATCTTCGTCATGTTCCACCACGATCAGGGTGTTGCCCAGATCGCGCAGGCGTTTCATGGTAGCGATCAGTTTATCGTTGTCCCGCTGGTGCAGACCGATACTGGGTTCGTCCAGCACATACAGCACACCGGTCAGGGCACTGCCGATCTGGGTAGCCAGGCGGATGCGCTGGCTTTCGCCGCCGGACAGGGATGCTGCGCCGCGGGACAAGGTCAGGTACCCCAGGCCCACACTGTTCAGAAAGCCCAGACGTTCCCGCACTTCCTTGAAGATGGGAGCGCCGATCATCTCGTCCCGCTCGGAAACCTTGGCATTCTGGATAAACTCCAGCTCCTGCTGCACGCTCATATCACAGAAATCCGCGATGTTGATGCCGCCCACCGTGACCGCCAGGCTGGCCGGTTTCAGGCGCCGGCCGTGGCAGGTGGGACATTCCTCGCTGGACATGACCAGGGCAATTTCCTCTTTGACCCACTCGCTGCTGGTTTCGCGGAAACGCCGTTCCAGATTGGGTACAATGCCCTCAAACTCATTGTAATAGGTGCCGGAGCCGAACATATTTTCCCTCTGGAGTTCGAGCTTTTCCCCGCCGGTACCGTACAGGATGGCATGCACCGCTTCCTCGCACATATCTTTTATGGGGGTATCCAGGGTGAAGCCATACCGCTTGCCCAGCGCTTTGTAGTACATTTCCGACACGGAACCTTCGGCGTAATACCAGCCGCTGGCCTTGATGGCACCCTCTCGGATAGATTTTCGCTTATCCGGGAGAATACGGGCCGGGTCCACCTTCATGAAAGTGCCCAGGCCGGTGCAGGTTTCGCAGGCACCAAAGGGATTGTTGAAGCTGAACATGCGCGGGTTCAGTTCCTCGATGGAAAAGCCGTGTTCCGGACAGGCATAGTTCTGACTGAAGGTCATGGGCTCTCCATCAATGACATCCACCGTGACCAGGCCGCCGGTAAGTGCCAGAGCGGACTCGATGGAGTCTGCCAGGCGGCTGCGCACGGAGTCATTGATGGACAGTCGGTCCACCACGATCTCCACCGTGTGCTTGATGTTCTTCTCCAGCTTGATTTCTTCTTCCAGGTCATACATGTTGCCGTCGATGCGCACGCGGGCGTAACCGGCACGGCGGGCGGCATCCAGTTCCTTGGCCTGGGTGCCCTTGCGGCCGCGCACCACCGGTGCCAGCACCTGGAAGCGGGTGCGCTCGGGCAGCTTCAGAACTTCGTCCACCATCTCGTCCACGCTCTGCTGGGAGATGACCCGGCCGCAGATCGGGCAGTGCGGAACGCCGATACGAGCGTACATCAGACGCAGATAGTCGTAAATCTCGGTAACGGTGCCCACCGTGGAACGTGGGTTGTGGCTGGTGGTCTTCTGGTCGATAGAGATGGCCGGGGAAAGGCCGGTGATCTCGTCCACATCCGGCTTTTCCATCTGGCCCAGGAACTGCCGGGCATAGCTGGACAGACTTTCCATATACCGGCGCTGTCCATCGGCGTAGATAGTATCAAATGCCAGGCTGGACTTGCCAGACCCGGAAAGGCCGGTCATAACGATCAACTTATTGCGGGGCAGCGTCAGGTTCACATTTTTCAGGTTATGTTCCCGCGCACCCTTGATGACGATGCGCTGGTTGGCATCGATCTCGATTTTTTTGGAAGGACTCAACGGTTATTTCCTCCTGCCTTTTCTGGCTTTGCCCGCCGGGCGTTTCGGGCTTTCCTCTTTGTTGGTGGGGTCTTCTCCGCGCTGCAGCCGTTCGATCTCATCCCGCAGGAAGGCGGCGTGCTCGAATTGCAGCAGGCGGGCCGCTTCCTTCATTTCCTTGGTCAGCCGGGCGATGGTCTGTTCCCGCTCGGCGCGGCTCATGCGGTTGCGGCGCATCTTTTTGTTTTCTTCCGACATGCTGATCTCCAGCCCGCCGCCAATGGCCTTGACGATGGTCTTGGGAGTGATGCCGTGTTCCTGGTTGTAGGCATCCTGGATGGCGCGGCGGCGCTCCGTTTCGGTGATGGCCCGCTCCATGCTGGGGGTCACTTCATCGGCATACATCAGCACCACGCCGTTGGCATTGCGGGCCGCACGGCCGATGGTCTGGATAAGGCTGGTCTCACTGCGCAGGAAGCCCTCCTTGTCGGCATCCAGGATGGCGATCAGGGATACTTCCGGCAGGTCCAGGCCTTCGCGCAGCAGGTTGATGCCCACAATGACATCAATGGCACCGGTTCGCAGATCCTTGATGATCTCCATGCGCTCAAAAGTATCCACCTCATGGTGCATATACTTGGTTTTGACGCCGTGCTCTTCCAGGAAGTCGGTCAGGTCCTCGGCCATCTTGACGGTCAGGGTGGTAACCAGAGCCCGTTCGCCCCGGTCGATGCGCAGGCGGATCTCGCCCAGAAGGTCCTCGATCTGGCCTTCCACCGGGCGCACACTGATCAGCGGGTCCAGCAGACCGGTGGGACGGATGACCTGTTCCGCCACGCGGGAGGAGTGTTCCCTCTCATAGGCACCGGGAGTGGCGCTGACGAAGATCGTCTGCCCCACCTTGGATTCAAATTCTTCAAACTTCAGCGGGCGGTTGTCAAACGCCGACGGCAGGCGGAACCCGTATTCCACCAGGGTCTTTTTGCGGCTGTAATCCCCGCCGAACATGCCCCGGATCTGAGGCAGCATGACATGACTTTCGTCCACCATCAGCAGAAAATCTTTGGGGAAGTAATCCAGCAGGGTCGTGGGGGTAGACCCGGGCGCACGGCCGGACAGCACCGCCGAATAGTTTTCGATGCCCTTGCACATGCCCACTTCCTGCAGCATTTCCATATCGTACTTGGTACGCTGGGCAATGCGCTGGGCCTCGATGAGCTTGCCTTCTTCGGTGAAGCGCTTGACCTGCTGCTCCATCTCCTCATTGATTTTGACAAGGCCTTCCTTCATCTTTTCCGGGCCGACGATATAATGGCTGGCCGGGAAGATGGCCACATGGCGGATAATGTTGCGGCGTTCCCCGGTCAGAGGGTCAAACTCACTGATGCGGTCGATCTCATCCCCGAAGAATTCCACCCGGATGGCGAACTCATCATTGTACGCCAGATGGATGTCCACGATGTCCCCCCGCACCCGGAACTTATTGCGGATGAAATTCACATCGTTGCGCTCATACTGCAGTTTGACCAGCTGGCGGCAAAGCTCATCCCGGTCCATCTGCATACCGGGACGCAGGCTGATGACCATGCTCCGGTAGTCGATAGGGTCGCCCAGAGAGTAGATGCAGGAAACGCTGGCCACGATAATGACATTGCGCTGCTCCGACAAGGCCGCCGTAGCGGAATGGCGCAGGCGGTCGATCTCATCGTTGATGGCACTGTCCTTTTCAATATAGGTATCAGTGGACGGAATATACGCTTCCGGCTGATAGTAATCGTAGTAAGAAACAAAATATTCCACGGCATCGTCCGGAAAGAAGCTGCGCATCTCGGTGCAGATCTGGGATGCCAGGGTCTTGTTGGGTTCCAGGATCAGGGTGGGCCGGTTGCACTGTGCAATGATGTTGGCCATGGTAAAGGTCTTGCCGGAACCGGTCACGCCCAGCAGTGTCTGGCCTTTATCTCCCGCCTCGATTCCCTTGACCAGCGCTTCAATAGCCTGCGGCTGGTCGCCGGTGGGCGAAAACGGTGCTTTCAGGTGAAAAACACCCTGCAGCTCTGCATTCGGATCTTGATTCACGTCCCATCCCCCTTTATTCTGCTTCTGGTTTTGGCCTTCTCAACTTACAACAATTGGTTGTATCTCCGTTTGATTATAGCATGCTTTGCGGCGGGCGTAAAGTGTTTTTTGCAAAAACGGAACCGCTTTTATCCTTCCGGATGCTGTGCCGTATATTCCGCGATGGTCTGCAAAAATTGTTTGCCGTAACGATGGGCACGGGCCTCGCCCACACCGGAAATCCGCATCAGGTCTCCTGTGGTGCGCGGGCGCTTGGAGGCCATCTCCGCCAGAGAGGCATTGGACAGAATGATATACGCAGGCACATGCTGTTTCTGGGCCAGTTCGCTGCGCACCGCGCGCAGACGTTCGTACAGATCTTCCGGCATATCCGCGGGTATTGCAGCTGTTTTTGCCTTTGCGGACTTTTTCGGCTTTTCGGCCACACGGCGTTCCGTCATGGTCACCGTTTGCCCCTGGAACAGTACCTCCTTCGCGCGTGCAGCCAGGCGAACCACCGGGTACTCGCCCTGGGTGTTGATGAGATATCCCTGCTCCTCCAGCGCATCCAGATACAACCGCATACGGGCGGGCGGTGTATTCGCCATGATCCCGTAGGTCGGCAGTTCATCCAGGCCGCGCTTGAGGGTGTTTTTATCCTTGCTGCCCCGCAGCATCTGCACCAGAGCCACCACCCCCAGCCCGCCGGACCAGCGCTTTTCGATGCGCGCCACACCGGACAGGATTTTCTGGGCTTCGGTGGTGATGTCGGTCTGCACAAAGTCGCCCCGGCAGTTGCTGCAGTTATCGCAACCGCCCTCCTGGCGCTGTCCGAAGTATTCCAGCAGAAATCCCCGCAGGCAGCGGGTCGTCTTGCAGTAAGCCACCATCCGGTCCAGCCGCTGCAGGTCCAGCTTTTCTACCTGCTTGGCCTGTTCCTCGGTCAGCTCGTCATTGTCATGGCTGTTCTGGATGAGGAATCGGGCTGTCTGTATATCCCCCAGTGAGTACAGCAGAATGCACTCGGCAGCGCTTCCGTCACGACCGGCACGGCCGGCTTCCTGGTAGTAGTTCTCGATGTTTTTGGGCATGTTGTAGTGGATGACAAATCCTACATTGGATTTATCGATGCCCATGCCGAACGCGTTGGTAGCCACCATGACCCGACGGCGGTCATACACAAAATCTTCCTGGTTTTTGCGGCGTTCTTCCGCCTCCAGGCCGGCATGATAGCGGGTGGCGGGGATCTTCGCCTTGCGCAGCTGGGTACAGACCAGTTCCACCGTCTTCCGGGTAGAGCAATAAACGATGCCGCTCTTGTCCGGATGGTCCTTGATATAGTCTTCCACAAACTGGTCCTTATCACGCGGGCGCTCCACCCCAAAATACAGATTGGGGCGGTCAAAGCCGGTGGTGATGGACACAGGGTCCCGCAATTCCAGAAGCCGGGCAATATCCTGTTTGACCTGGCCGGTAGCGGTGGCGGTAAAAGCGCCCACCGGCGGGCGGGGCGAAAGATTTGCCAGAAATCCCGCAATGCGCAGATAGCTGGGGCGGAAATCCTGCCCCCACTGGGATACGCAGTGCGCTTCGTCCACCGCCACCAGCGAAACCTGTACCCCGCTGACGAGGGAGAGGAAACCGTCTGTTTCCAGGCGTTCCGGCGCCACATACAGCAGTTTGTATTGCCCCAGCCGGGCTCCCTGTACAATATTCCAATATTCCTGCTCATCCATACCGGAATGGATGCAGGCAGCTTCAATGCCGCTCTGACGCAGGGAAGCCACCTGGTCCTGCATCAGCGAGATCAGGGGTGATACCACCAGGGTCAGCCCCGGCAAAAGCATGGCCGGTACCTGATAACAGGCGGATTTGCCCGCACCTGTGGGCATCACACCCAACACATCCCGGCCTGCCAGCAGGGCGTCGATCAGTGTTTCCTGACCGGGGCGGAAACTGTCATGGCCGAAGTATTTTTGCAGAACATCGTATTTGTTCATCCGGGGTTCCTTTCCGCGCCGGGCGCAGGTTGTGAACTTTTTACAAAATTTTTCTACAATTGCATGAAATCATTTTACTTTTTGTGAAAAGGTTGCTATAATATAGATACGGTAACCGCAACCGGAAAACACATCCGGTTACAGCTACCAAGACCGGGCGCCGTTGTATACGGTGCCAAATAAGGAGGTTGTCCTATGAAAGTCACATGTACCGGTCGTCGCGTATCGCTGAAGCCCAGCTTTATTGAACTGGCAGAAAAGAAGCTGGCCAAGCTTGACAAGTTCTTCCCCGAAGAAGCGCAGGCGCAGGTCACAGTAACGGTTGAGAAAACCCGGCAGACGGTGGAGCTGACGCTGCGTAGCGGAACGCTGACCATGCGCGCCGAGAAAGCCTCTGACCGGATGGAGGACGCCCTGAGTGATGCCGTAGACCTTCTGGTACGCCGCGTGGTCAAGTACCGCAAGCGCCTTGGCGACAAGCTGACCGCAGCAGCGGCACAGGAACCCATTGTCAACGAGCCGGAAGATCCGCTGACCGTTGTGCGTGAAAAGCATTTTGCCGTCAAGCCCTGCACCACTGAAGAAGCCATCATGCAGATGGAACTCCTGGGGCATACATTCTTCCTGTATCGCAGTGCCGACACCGGCAATGTCCAGGTCGTTTATCACCGTGCCGACGGCGGTTACGGTGTTCTGATTCCGGAAGCCTGACATACTCAATACGGCGCCGCCCCCGAAAGAGGGCGGCGCCTTTTTGTTTCACTGATTTTCCTCTTCCGGCGTTTCGGGGGCCGGCTCACTGGCAAGGGCCGCCTGCTGGTCGAAATCTGAAGATGCCTGGAACTGTTTCATCATACTGGCCGCATCCGACGGCGCCACAATGATGTGATCCACCAGGTGGATTCCCAAAGGCTGCAGGGCACCGGCAACCAGGCGGGTGGAATATACATCCGCACTGGAAGGCATCGCCAGGCCGGTGGGATGATTATGGGCCAGAAACGCGCAGGTACATCCGCAGGCCACTGCCTCCCGCGCCATCTTGCGGGTGTTCAGGCTGACATGGTTGGGCACGCCTTCCGCCACGCGGATGTCCCGCAGCGGCATGTACTGGTCATTCATGGCGATGAGATAGCAAATCTCGTTATGTTCGCTGTAAAACAGCGGCCGCACATACTCGATGCGGGCGGCTTCGCTGTTCAGTGGGTGGGCCCGGCCGCGGCGCTGCTGCAAAAGATAATACTGGTCGAATTTACGGACGCTGGCAATCAGCCGGGCACTGGCCGGTCCGATACCTTCCACCTTAAGCAGCTCTTCCTCGCTGGCATCCAGCACATTGCAGAAACTGCCGAAATGCTGGATCAGGCGGTGGGCCAACGCATTGGTATCCTTGCGGGGAATGGAAAAGAACAAAAGATATTCCAGCACCTCATGGGCAGCCAGACCGGAAAGACCTTCACGCCGTACCCGTTCCTGCATGCGGGAACGATGATCGGCATGGATCGGCTTCTCCTTTTTCTCCTGCGCCATCGGGATGCACATCCTTTACGTTTGACTTTTTCTATTATATACTATAAATATTGTTTTGCAAAGTAGAGAGGTACCAGGATGAAACAGTTTACGGCAGGAGAAAACGAAAACGGCGTGCGTCTGAGCCGCTTTGTGGAAGCAGTCACTTCCAACATGCCGCGGAGCATGATGTACAAGAGTTTCCGCAACAAGCGCATCAAGGTCAACGGCAAGCGCGGCGAACCGGACACCCGGTTGCAGACCGGCGACATCATTGAACTGTACATCAATGATGAGTTCTTCCCCGCCGTGCCAGTGACCAGCGTGAAAAAGCCGCCCCGTCGGCAGCCGCCGGTCACGGTCATTTATGAGGACGAGGACATTACCATCCTGTACAAGCCCGCTCACCTGTTGTGCCACAGCGACCGGACCGGGGACCCCAATCTGGTGGACGCCTTCACAGCCCGCCTGATTGAGGAGGGCAAGTATGACCCGAAGGCAGAAAACCGCTTTGCGCCCGCTTTGTGCAACCGGCTCGACCGGGGCACCGAGGGCCTTGTCATTGCGGCCAAAAGTTATACCGCCCTGCGGGATATGAACGAGATCATCCGGGAAGACTGGCTCAAGAAAGAATACCTGACCATCACCATCGGCACGCCCCCCGCCGGGCGGCACATTGCCTGGCTGCAGCACAGTGAAAAGGGCAACAAGGTGAAGGTCCACGCCCGGGAATCTGAAGGCTACAAGCAGATCATCACCGATGTGACCCCCATCCGGACCAACGGGCCGTTCACCCTGTGCCGTATCGGTCTGTTGACCGGGCGCACTCACCAGATCCGTGCCCACCTGGCTTTTCTGGGACATCCTGTGCTGGGGGACATCAAGTACGGCAACCGGGCCGTCAACGAGCGCATGGGGTTCAAGACACAGGCGCTCTGTGCCCAGCGGCTGACCTTCGGGCGTATTCCCGAAGCCAACAGTCTGCATCGGCTTTCCGGGCAGGTCATCAAATTGAGTGATCCGGAGATCGTACGCCGCTTTGATGCCCTGAAGCAGAACCAATAACTTGACAAAAAAACAGACCGGAAGGCATGCTTCCGGTCTGTTTTTATTTGTCTTTTACACTGCCAGGCGGTAGCCGATGCGGAACACCGTTTCGATGCGGGCTTCCTGGCCCATTTTGCGGCGCAAGTGCTGGATATGAACATCCAGGGTGCGGGTGTTGATGCCCGCCGGGTACCCCACAACGGCCAGAAGCTGGCCGCGCGGTACCGCTTTGCCGCGGTTATCATACAATGTGTTCCACAGTGCCTGTTCGCTGGGAGTCAGTTTCCTGCCGTTCTTCGGATTCATATTCAGCCCTCCTCTTCGCCGAAATGCAGATACCGCTGCGGGTCCCACCCGCAGGTTCTGGCCATGCGCTCCACCAGGGTCTGGCCGCTTTGCTGCAGATCTTCCAACAGAAAATCATCGGCGATTCTGCCTTCGTGCAGCACCAGGGCCCGGTCCAGAAAATGTTCGATGTCATCCAGATAATGGGTGGTGATAAGGATGGTTTCTTTCCCGTGCAGGACGGCACTCATCAGCTTGATGAAGTCTTTGCGGGTAAACACATCCTTACCCAGAAACGGTTCGTCCATCAGATAGTAGTCGGCCCGTTTGGCAAACCCTGCGGCCAGTTCCACCCGGGCTTTCTGGCCGGTGGAAAGCCGTGCGATTTTCACATTTTCCGGCAGCTGGAAGAATGCCAGAAAGTCCCGGTAGCGCTTGGGGTCAAAGGCCGAATGAAGATCTTCCAGAAAAGCCCCGTACTCTCCCACCGTCAGCTGGGGGTAATAACTGCCCTCTCCTGTGATGTAGCTGATGCGCTCGTACTGTTTGGCAGCCGTTTTGCCGTCAAACAAAGCGGTTCCCGTCTTTGGAGGCAGAAGACCCGCCATCGCCCGCAGCAGGGTGGTTTTTCCGGCGCCGTTATCCCCGAGGACCCCCACGATCTGGCCGTCCGGTACCGTAAAGCTGGTGGGGAACAACCCCACGCGGGTGCGGCCCCGGCGCCATGTCTTTTCCAGATTCTTGACTTCAATCATACGATCAGCCCTCCTGTGCTTGTTGTGGGAAAACGGTGTAGCAATCCCGGCTCAGTGACAGCAGCTCCCCTGCCAGACCGTAATAGATAAAATCTCGGTTGACGATATAGTTGCCCCAGATCCTGTCCGCGCCGGTGTCCAGCAGGCCGGTGTATGCCACTTTCTGCGCGTTCAGATCATATACAGCCAACCGGTAGCCAATGGGATAAAAAGTCGTTTCTTCTTCCTGGAACAGGCGGGTCAGCTGAATCTTGTTTTCTTCTCTGCCCACAAAGAGCACATACTGTCCGTCCAAACTGCGTTGGATGACGGTGGTGCCCGGCAGCTGGCTGCCGTCCTGGAGAAGGTTCCCCGGCAGGTTGAGACATTCCAGACGCCCGGAATCATCCAACTGCAGCAATACGATCCGCCGGTCCGTTCCCTGATGCAATCCCAAGGTATAACAGATCTGACTGGCCCGCTGGGTATTGACCTTTGAGTGAGAGAACTCTGCTCCGGAGCCTTCCTGAATCAATGTCTGCTGAACACAGGTGGCATTCTCATCCACCAGATCAAAACGGATAGCCCCGTTTGTGTCCTGATACAGGACGCCCAGATAATCTCCCAGCGTGTCACATTCCAGAATGGTATCAAGGTCCTGCGGTACATAGAACAACTCCGCCTTGCCGTACTCGGTGGATTTGCACAGCACGTTGACGGTTCCATCCGCATATTGTACGGCGCCATCCAAAGGAAGTGCCTCCACTTCCTCCTCGGTCAGGCTTTCGGTCACGCGCCAGATGCCAGGTTGGTAGAGAACAGATTCTTTGTTGAGTCCGATCATCCAGTGGCCTTTCCACTGTGTACTGATTTCCTCCGCCCAGGAAGGATAGGTTTCCGGCAGATAGTCATTGGAAGCAGACCAGTCCATTCCACTCCAAGCGGTGGGATAGGACACCACTTCCACCGGCATATCCGACGTTTTATCCGCAATGTGCAGGCGCAGAGAGGTGTTGTCCGGCAGATTGATTTCCCGCATGATCCAGAAGTTTTTGGCATAGGAAGTTGCGGTGTTGCCGCTGAAGGTAGCTTGTCGGTTGACAGCTTCCCGTTCTTCCGGCGCCACCGTGATGATATTGGAATCATCGTCGAAGGTACTGGGCAGCTGGGCTTTTTCCGGCATCCGGACCTGCTCCGGTATGGTTTCGCCAGTCAGCAGCCCGTTCTGCAAGGTAAAATGTGTCAGGGTGTTTTCGGCCTGGAACCGTGTATAGCCTGAAAGAGTAAAGCCCTGCAATGTATTCCGGTCTCCGGTCTCCTCCACAAGGGCCGTCTGCATCTGATGCAGGCCTGCCAGACGGGCCAGTATCCCGGCCCCCAAAGCAGTCACCGCCGCAACAACAAAGATTGCCAGGCCCAGACCGGGGTTCTTGTTTGCGTGTCTCATTCCAGTCCCTCCCTTCACAGAGTTTCGCTCCGGTACAAAGCCCATGCGGCGCTGACAAGATTCAGAATCAACGGCAGAATGGCCACTGCCAGCAAAAAAGCAAGCAGCAAAAACACTCCCGGTTCCTTTGTATGGTCCGTTGCAATCAGATACCGCAG
>DXNX01000049.1 GCA_019413245.1 Oscillospiraceae bacterium | reverse complement strand
TCCGGGACGGCCTTCTCAGGCCCTGGGGGGCCTGAGCAAGGAATGGATTTGAATGGCGTGACCGGAAAGCCTCCCCTGTGTAAGGGGAGGTGCCGCGCAGCGGCGGAGGGGTTGTGGACCCTGCCTTATATCCCGTTCACGGGCAATACCGGTACGTTTACAACCCCTCAGGCGCCTTCGGCGCCAGCTCCCCTTACACAGGGGAGCCGGTCTCTGCTTCCGCAGCCAGCCGCTTTCCCAAGAACCAACAACCTTTTCTCTTATATACAGAAATACCCAGAAAGGAAGTCTTACCTCATGATGGACAAAAATGCCAAGATTTATGTGGCGGGCCACCGCGGCATGGTGGGCAGCGCCATCGTCCGTGAACTGCAGCGTCAGGGATACACCAACATCATCACCCGCACCCACAAGGAACTGGACCTCTGCCGTCAGGACGCCGTGGAAGAATTCTTCGCGGCCGAAAAGCCGGAATACGTCTTCCTGGCGGCAGCCAAGGTGGGCGGCATCGTGGCCAACGAGGAAGCCCTGGCCGATTTCATGTACGACAACATGACCCTGGAGATGAACGTCATCCACTCCGCCTGGAAGAACGGCTGCAAGAAGCTGGAATTCCTGGGCTCCAGCTGCATCTATCCCCGCATGGCGCCTCAGCCCATGAAGGAAGACTGCCTGCTCACCTCCGCCCTGGAGAAGACCAACGAAGCCTACGCTCTGGCCAAGATTTCGGGCCTGAAATACTGCGAATACCTCAACCGTCAGTACGGCACCGACTACATCAGCGTCATGCCCACCAACCTGTACGGCCCCAACGACAACTACCATCCCACCCACAGCCATGTGGTGCCGGCCCTCATCCGCCGCTTCCACGAAGCCAAGGAGCAGAACCTGCCCACTGTCACCTGCTGGGGTGACGGCAGCCCCCTGCGTGAGTTCCTGTATGTGGACGACCTGGCCAACCTGTGCGTTTTCCTGATGAACAACTACTCCGGCAACGAGACGGTGAACGCCGGTACCGGCAAGGAACTGACCATCAAGGAACTGACCGAACTGGTGGCCAAGGTGGTGGGCTACACCGGCGAGATCCGCTGGGACCCCAGCAAGCCCAACGGCACCCCCCGCAAGCTGCTGGACGTGAGCAAGGCCACCAAGCTGGGCTGGACCTACAAGACCGAGCTGGAAGACGGCCTGCGCCTGGCTTACGAGGATTTCCTGAACAATCCCATGCGCGCCGAGCGCTGAACCACGCCCCCCGCGGGAGAAAGGCGGACACCCCCTATGAATCTGATTTTGCTTTCCGGCGGCAGCGGCCAGCGGCTGTGGCCCCTGTCCAACAACATCCGGTCCAAGCAGTTCGTGCCCCTGCTGCGCAATGACAAGGGCGAGTACGAGAGCATGGTCCAGCGGGTCTACCGCCAGATCAAAAAGGCTGACCCCCGGGCCAACATCGTGGTGGCCACCGGCAAACGGCAGGTCAGCACCATCAAGAACCAGCTGGGCGGCAAGGTCAGCGTCTGCGTGGAGCCATGCCGGCGGGATACCTTCCCGGCCATCGTGCTGGCCTGCTCCTACCTCACCGACGTAATGGGCGTCCACCCCGACGAGCCGGTGGTGGTCTGCCCCGTGGACCCCTATGTGGACGACACCTACTTTGCGGCGGTGAAGCAGATGGCCCGCCTGGCCGGGCCGGAAAACCCCAACGCCGCCAACCTGACCCTCATGGGCATCGAACCCACCTACCCCAGCGCCAAGTTCGGCTACATCATCCCCAAAAGCACCGACCCGGTGAGCCGGGTGGCCAGCTTCAAGGAAAAGCCCGACGAAGCCACCGCGGCCGCCTACATTGCCCGGGGCGCCCTGTGGAACGGCGGCGTCTTCGCCTTCCGGCTGCGGTATCTGCTGGGCATTGCCCACAAACAGCTGGATTTCCGGGGCTTTGCGGACCTGCAGGCCAACTATGCCATGCAGAAGCGAATCAGCTTCGACTACGCCGTGGCCGAAAACGAGCCGGACATCGCCGTCATGCGCTACGCCGGGCAGTGGAAGGACGTGGGCACCTGGAACACCTTCTGCGAGGTCATGGCCGACCCGGCCATCGGCAAGGTGCAGATGGACGAGACCTGCGAAAACCTGAACGTGGTCAACCAGCTGAACATTCCCATCATCTGCATGGGCTGCAAGGACATGGTGGTGGCGGCCTCCAGTGACGGCATCCTGGTCAGCGACAAGCACCGTTCCAGCTTCATCAAGCCCTTTGTGGAACAGGTGGAGGGGGAAGCCCGCTTTGCGGAAAAGAGCTGGGGCTCCTTCACCGTGCTGGACGTGCAGCCCCAGGCCACCACGGTGCGCATCGTCCTCAACGCCGGACACCGGCTGACCTACCACAGCCATGAACACCGGGACGAGGTCTGGACCATCGTGGACGGCATGGGCCGCACCGTCATCGACGGGGACGAGCGCCCGGTGCGCCCCGGGGATGTGGTGACCATGCCCGCCGGTGTGCGCCACACCCTCATCGCCGATACCCGCCTGGAAGCCATCGAGGTGCAGATCGGCGCCGAGATCGACGTGACGGACAAGCAGAAATACGAACTGTAAAAACAAAACGAAATAATACAAAGCATAAAAAACGCCATCAACGGACGGGTGCCGGTGATGGCGATACGCTGAACGCAAAAGGACAGCCTCCCGCAAGAGGCTGTCCTTTTGCTTTTGCAGACAGGGGGGAAACGTCTTCCCGCGATCCCGGCCCGAAGGCCGGGTGCGGGGCAGACAGAAGGAAACTTATTCGTTGACCAGCACCCGCATCTCGTAAGGCTGCAGCCACAGGTCCCGCACATCGGCGGCAGCGCCGGTGCGGCGGTCGCGCCAGGCACCGTCCAGGGCGTCCAGCCACAGGTGCTGGGGCTCGCCGGTAAAGTTGAACACCCCCACCAGGGTGCGGCCGTCCAGACGGCGCAGCAGGCCCAGCACCCCGTCGTTGTGGGTGTCCCAGGTGGTGAACCAGGCGTCCGGGGCAAAGCAGGGGTCCCGGCGCAGGGTGCGCAGGTCCTCCAGCCCCTGCCACAGAAGGTTCTGCAGGGTGCCCGACTCCTTGCGGCGGGCGGCATTGTCCCAGTTGAATTTGGTGCGGTGCAGGTTGCGGCTGTCCTCTGCCAGGTCGGGGTCGTCCTTGTAGCCCCAGCCGTTGAGCTGGCCGATCTCGTCGCCGCTGTTCAGCATGGGGAAGCCCTTGAAAAAGGCCATGGCCCCGTGCATCAGCAGATCCCGGCGCAAAGCGGTCTGCAGGGCGGCCTCGCTGCCCTGTTCCAGGGCCTGCTCCACCCCGCACAGGCTGGCGGTGGTGCCGCAGCTGCGGGCGTCCCGGGTGGCGGGGTCGTAGTTGTATACCTCGCCCTTGGCCCAGCTGCCGTCGAACCGGCCCTCATAGAAATGGTAAAGGAACTCCTTGTGCAGCTGGGGGTCGATGCCCAGGTACCGCTCGGTGCCTTCGTCCAGGCCCCAGCCGATATCATCGTGGCAGCGCAGATAGTTCACGAACCAGCACTGGGGGCCCAGAGCGTTCAGGGCGTCCAGCTGGGACTTCAGCAGCCGAACATCCCGGGCGGCCAGGGCGCTCCACAGGTTGACCATGGTGGAAACGCTGTACAGCATGTGACATTCCGGCTTGTCCGGGGTGCCGAAGTAGGCCGCCAGCTCGTTGGGGGCCATGACCACCTCGCCTTTCAGGATGACGGCGGGGCAGACGGTCTCCAGCACCATGCGGATGATGCGCACGATGGTGTGTACCTGGGGCAGATTGCGGCAGTTGGTGCCCAGCTGCTTCCAGATGTAGGGCACCGCGTCGATGCGCAGCACCTCCACGCCCAGGTTAGCCAGGTTCAGCATGCTGCGGGTCATCTCCACCAGCACGGCGGGGTTGCGGTAGTTCAGGTCCCACTGGTAGGGATGGAAGGTGGTCAGCACCCACTTGTGCATCTCCTCGCACCAGGTAAAGTTGCCCGGAGCGGTGTTGGGGAACACCTGGGGCACCGTGCGCTCGTACTGGTCGGGGATGGTGCGGTCGTCAAAACAATGGTAGAAGTTCTGGTAATAGGGGTCCCCGGCCTTGGCCCGGCAGGCCCATTCGTGGCTGGAGGCGGTGTGGTTCATCACAAAATCCAGGCACAGGCTGATGCCCGCCGCCCGCAGCTTTTTGGTCAGGGCGGCCAGGTCGGCGTTGGTGCCCAGAGACGGGTCCACCTGGTTGAAATCCTCCACCGCATAGCCGCCGTCGTTGTGGGGATGGGGCATTTTCAGCAGGGGCATCAGGTGCAGGTAGGTCAGATTCTGCTCTTTCAGGTAGGGCAGCTTGCGGGCCAGCTTTTTCAGGTCCCCGGCAAACAGGTCGGTGTACATGGTCATGCCGAACATGCTGCCCCGGCGGTACCAGCCCGGGTCGGCTTCCCGCACGGCGTCCAGCTTTTTCAGCTCGGGACTGCGGGCGGCCCAGGCGTCTGCCATGGCCTGTTCCAGGGTGTTCAGGGCGTCGCGGTCGTTGTACAGCTCCATGAACAGCCATTCCAGCTCGTCATGGCAGCGGGCCATGCGGGCGTCAAAAGCGGCGGTGTCGCTGCGGCGGGTGAGGATATCCTTCATTGCCATGGCAAAAAACAGCTCCTTAGGCCGCGGTTCACTCCGCGGCGTTCATCTCTTCCTGGGTGGGCATGGCCGGAATGGCCCCGTGGCGGCTGGTGGTGATGGAGGCCGCCTTGTTGGCGTAGGCCAGCATGGGTTCCAGCGCCTCCACGGTCAGGCAGTCCAGCCCGTCCAGGCGGCACAGCCGGGACAGAAACGCCCCGAAGAAGGTGTCGCCCGCGCCGTTGGTGTCGCCCACGGTGCAGGGCACGCCGGGCACCGTGCCGGTCTTGTCCCCGAAACGGTAGAACACCCCGTGGGCGCCCAGGGTGACCAGGATCAGCCGGATGCCGTGCTCCGCCAGGGCGGCGGTGCCGGCTTCCAGGTCGGTGGTGTCGGCCATCAAAGGCAGTTCCTCATCGGAAATTTTCAGGATGTCCACCATGTCCAGAGGCTTGCGCATCCGGCGGATGGCGGTGGCCTCGTCCGGCCACAGGTTGGCCCGGTAGTTGGGGTCGTAGGTGATCAGCGCGCCCAGTCCCCGGGCGGTCTCGGCCGCACACAGGGTGGTGGTGCGGGCAGGCTCCCGGGTCAGGCTCACGCTGCCGAAATGCAGGAAATGGGCTTCTTTCAGAAGTCCCAGAGGGATCTCATCCTTCAGCATCATGGAATCGGCGCCGGGGTCCCGGTAAAAGGTGAAATCCCGCTCGCCGTTCTCGTCCACCGATACCACCGCCATGGTGGTGTGCTGTTCCTCGTCGGTGGCCAGGGCGCTCACGTCCACGAAATTCTCTTTCAGCACGCTGCGCAGATACCGGCCAAAGGCGTCGTTGCCCACCTTGCTGATCAGCGCCGTGGAAGCCCCCAGCCGGGACGCCGCCACCGCCAGATTGGCCGGGGCACCGCCCGGGTTGGCGGCGTACTGGGGCACACCGGTGGCGTTCACGCCGGTCTGGGTCAGGTCGATGAGCACTTCGCCGATGGCAACAATATCCATGATGGAATCCTCCGTTCTTGTATGGTCAGGAAATCCGGGTCAGGTGCATCTGCACACTGGGGGCGTCCCCGGTCAGCTGGGGCAGGGTGTAGCCCGCATACAGCAGGGTGCTGCCGCTGACCACCGTGCCGCACAGGCTGCTGCCGCCTGCCGCGCCCACTTCCGGGGTGGCGGCGGTGCCGTACATATGTACCTCGTCAATGCGGTACAGGGCGGCGGGGTCCAGGCCCCGCAGGCACAGGTGCAGGGGCCGGGCGTTGGCTTCGGGATGGATGAGCACCAGGCTGACCAGGCTCTCCTTGTCGGTCACGGTCTGCCAGGCCGCATAGCGGCTCTGGCGGTCGGGAGAGGTCAGGCGGTAATAGGCACCGTTCTGGATCACGTCATAGTAGCGCTTGAAGGTCTCGATCTGCTGGCGCACCTGGTCACACTCCTCGTCGGTCAGGCGGCCCAGGTCCAGCTCATACCCGAAGGTGCCGGACATGGCCACCACAGCCCGGGTCCACAGGGGCACGGTGCGGCCGGTCTGGTGGTTGGGGCAGGCGGACACATGGGCGCCCATGGTGGAGACCGGATACCCGAAGGAGGTGCCGTGCTGGATGGACAGGCGCTCGATGGCGTCGGTGTCGTCGCTGCACCAGATCTGGGGGAAGTAGCACAGCATGCCGGCGTCAAAGCGGCCGCCGCCGCCGGCGCAGCCCTCAAACAGCACGTTGGGGAACTGGGTGGTCAGGCGGTCCAGCAGGCTGTACACGCCCAGCATGTACCGGTGGGCGGTCTCACCCTGGCGTTCCGGGGGCAGGGCGCGGCTGTATACGTCAGACATGTTGCGGTTCATGTCCCATTTCACATATTCGATGTGGTTCTCCCGCAGCAGGGTGCTCAGGCGCTCGGCCAGATAGTCCACCACTTCGGGACGGCCCAGGTCCAGCACCAGCTGGTTGCGGCCCATCACCGGGCTGCGGCCGGGCAGGGTCAGGGCCCAGTCGGGATGGGCGCGGTACAGGTCGGAATCCTCGCTGACCATCTCCGGCTCCACCCAGATGCCGAACTTCATGCCCAGGGCGTTCACCCGCTCGATGAGGGGGCGCAGGCCGCCGGGCAGTTTTTCCTCGTTCACGAACCAGTCGCCCAGACCGGAGTTGTCGTCGTTGCGCTTGCCGAACCAGCCGTCGTCCAGCACCATCATCTCCACGCCCAGGGAAGCGGCCTTCTCGGCGATGCGGCAGATGGATTCGGTGGTGAAATTGAAGTAGGTGGCCTCCCAGTTGTTGATGAGCACCGGGCGGCGGGCATAGCGGAAGGGGCTGCGGCAGATGTTGCGCCGCAGGAAGGCGTGATAATGACGGGACAGTTCACCCAGACCGTCGGCGGTGCAGCACAGCAGCACTTCGGGGGCGGTGAAGGTCTGGTCGGGGTCCAGCTGCCAGGAGAAGCGCTCCTCATGCAGGCCGCTGACCATACGGGTCAGCCCGTTCTGGTCCACCTCGATGTCGGTGCGGTGGCTGCCGGAATACACCGGCATCACGCCGTAGCACAGGCCGTTGTCCTCGGTGGCGTCGTGGTCGCACAGGATCACAAAGGGGTTGTGGTGGTGGCTGGACGCGCCGCGGGTGGAGGACACGGTGGTGATGGCGTCGGGCAGGGACACCCGCTGCATCTGGCGCTCCATGGCGTGGCGGCCGTGGAAGTGGATCAGGTCCCAGTTGCCGAAGGGCAGGTCCAGGCACAGGGAAGCGGCCTTTTCCAGGCGCAGGGTGCCCTTGCCGGTGTTGGTCAGGCGCACGGCGCGGGTGAGCATGTCCTGCTTGGCAAACACGCCGTACAGCAGCTCCAGCTGCAGGCCGGTCACCGGGTCTTTCATCCGGATGCACAGGGTCTCGGCCTCGCTGCCCTCATCGTGGGCACAGGGCAGGCCCTCCAGGGTGTATTTGCCCGGGGCAATGGTATGGGAATCATACAGGAAGTCCGCCCCGGCGGCGCCGGTCTCGTCCCGCACCACCAGGCAGGAAAGGCGGAAGTCGCCCACGTTGCAGCCGGTGTATTCCTGGGGCAGGGTATCCGGAGAAATGCCCCGCTGGTTGCGGCAGGCGTAATAGTTGGGGGAGAAGCCGTGGTCGGCGGGGGGATACAGTGCCCCCAGGTCGCCCTGACCGATGCTGCGGCCGTAATACAGGTGCAGCAGACGTCCGCGCTCGTCCACCCGCATCTGGTAGGTGGTGTGGACGGTCTGCAGGGTAAAGGTGCGCGTACCGGCGTCAAATTGAATGCCCATAACAAGGGTCCTCCTGAATGATAAAGAATATATATCCAGGCGCAGCGCCCCGAAAGGCGCCGGGCTGAATTTGCAAAACAAAGGCGGCAGGCGGGCGGGTCGTCTGACGCAGCCTGCCTGCCGCCGGAGATGTCCCCCGCGGGGACGTTCAAGGGCAGGGACGACGGCTTATTTGCCGCCGGTCATGGCAATGCCCTGGATGAACTGTTTCTGGAAGATGAGGTACAGAATGACCATGGGGATCATGGCCAGCAGGCTGCCGGCCATCAGCACGGGGAAGTTGGTGGTGTACTGGCCGTTCAGGGTGGACAGGCCGGCGGACAGGGTCATCTTGTTCAAGTCGGTGTTGCAGATCAGCGGCCACATCAGGTCGGAGTACGCGAACACGGCGGTGAAGATGGCCAGGGCGGCGCAGCTGGAACCGGTCAGGGGGAACATGACCTTGGTGAAGGTCTGCCACTTGTTGCAGCCATCCAGATAGGCGGCTTCGGCGATCTCATTGGGGATGCCCAGGTAGGTCTGCCGCAGGAAGAAGGTGCCGAACGCGGAGACCAGGCCGGGGAAGACCAGCGCGAAGATGGTGTTGGTCATGCCCATATGGGCCAGCATCAGGTACTGGGGGGTGATGAAGATCTGGCTGGGCAGCATCATCTGCACCAGCACGATGCCGAACAGCAGGTTCTTGCAGGGGAACTGCAGCTTGGCGAAGGCGTAGCCGGCCATGGAGCTGAAGACCACGGCGCAGATCACGCGGAACACGATGAGCAGACCGGTGTTGACGTACAGGTTCACGAAGGGGAGGCTGTCCAGCGCGGTGGTGAAGTTGGCGAACTGCCAGCTGGAGGGGAAGATCTGCGGCGGAATGGCCATAGCCTCGGCCTGGGTCTTGAAGCTGGTCAGGATCATCCACACGAAGGGGAAGATCATGATGATGCTGCCCAGGATGAGCACAACATACGTCAGCGCGGTGGAAAGTCTTTTGTTGCTTTTCATACTGGTATTCATACTTTACACCTCGTAATTGACCCACTTTTTCTGGCCGATGAACTGGATGATGGTGACAACACCGATCAGCAGCACGGTCCAGACGACGATGGCGGACGCATAGCCCTTGTCACCGGCCACGAAGCTCTCGCGGTAGAACAGGGACATCAGGCTCTGGGCGTCGTTGAGCGCGGGGTTCGCGTCATCGACCATCATGTAGATCAGGTCGAAGACTTTCAGCGAGGACATCAGGCGCATGATCATGACGACGAACAAAGTCGGCGAAACCATCGGCAGCGTGATGGAGAAGAACTGCTTGACCTTGGAAGCACCGTCCAGGTCGGCAGCCTCATACAGCGTGGCCGAAACATTCTGCAGACCGGCCAGCAGCAGCACGGCGTCGTAGCCGATGTTGCTCCAGATCTGCACAATGGCGCAGGTGAAAAGTACAATGCTGGAATTGGTCAGCCAGCCGATGTTGGCGCCCAGCATCGAGTTAATGATACCATACTGGGAGTTAAAAATCCATTTCCACACCATAGCCACGGCGGCGGGGGCCACGACCATGGGCAGGAAGAAGATGGCACGGAAGGTGGTGCGGCCGCGGATCTTGCTGTTCAGCAGCACGGCCACCAGCAGCGCCAGGAAGATACCCACCGGAACGGTGAGAATGCAGAACAGGATGGTGTTCCAAGTCGCCTTCCAGAACTCCACGTTCTGGAACATTTCGATATAGTTATCCACACCCTCGAATTCAAACATGCCGAACGGCTTCGACTTGGAAAAGCTCATGTAAATGGTCTGGATGAACGGCCAGATGTTCAGTACCAGCAGGCCGATGATGGTGGGTGCCACCATGATGAGGCCCCACACCGCACCGTCGCGGGCGAGTTTGGATGTCTTTTGCATTAGTCTGCCTCCTCATAATATTCGGCACTGGCTTCGTCCACGGCGTTCTGCATGGTCTGCAGGCCGGTGTCCAGGTCCATCTCGCCGGTGTAGATCTTCAGCAGCGTATCGCTGACTTCGCTCTTCCATTCAGGGCGGGCCGCATTGTTGACGCTCTGGACGCAGTAATCAAACATATCAATGAAGGGCTGCACGTTGATGGGATATTCGTCGAACACGCCCACCCAGGTTTCTTCCAGGCCTTCGTAAGCCGGGATGGCGGCGCCGCTCTCGCCCTGGATGCGCTGGCCTTCCTCACTGCCGAAGAACTTCAGCACGTCCTTGACGATGTCCATGTGTTTGTTGGTGGCGCTGGTGGCGTAGCTCAGGCCGTTGGAGATGGAAGCCCGGCCGTCGCCGCTGACGGGATCGGGGCAGGCGGGCAGGACAGCCACGTCCCACTTGCCCACCATCTCGGGATAGTTCTGCAGCTCGCTCAGGATGTTCCAGTCGCCTTCCAGGAACATGGCGCCCTTCTCGGAGAAGAAGGCGGTGCCGGGGGCTGTTTCCGCAAAGTAGTTCTGGTCGGGGCACCAGTCATAGTTCTGCAGGCCGATGTAGAATTCCATGCCCTTCTTGGTGGCGGGGTCCAGGAAATTGCCGCGGGTCTTGTCTTCGGTCAGGATGCTGCCGCCCGCCTGATACACAAAGTTCCAGTAACCCAGCTGGTCGTCGCCGTAGGCCATGTAGCCGTACTTGCCGGTGGCGTCGTAGATCTTCTGCGAAGCATCCACCAGGTCGTCCCAGGTCCAGGTCTCATCGGGGTAAGCAACGCCCGCTTCATCAAACATTTCCTTGTTGTACACAAGGCCGACGGTGTCCTTGTCCTTGGGCACGGCATACAGTTTGCCGTCCGAACCGCTGGCATTGGCCAGGGAAATATCGGAGAAATGCTCCGTCTCCACAATGTCAGAGCAGTCCGCCAGTTTCCCGTTGTCGGCGTACTTCAGGATCTCGTTGGTGTGCATCCAGAAGATATCCGGCATCTGGTTGCTCATGGCGGCGGCTTCCAGCTTGGTCCAGTATTCATCCCAGCTGGTCACCTGGACTTCGATGTGGACATTGGGGTGTTCCGCCGTGTAGGCATCACACATCGCCTGCATGCCGGCGCGCTGCGCCACGTCCCAGATCTGGAACGTCAGGTTGACGCTCCCGTCCGAACTGCCCGAACCGCAGGCAGTCAGCCCGGTGCCAAGCCCGGCTGCGACGCACGTTGCCATCAAACCGGCAAGCAACTTCCGTTTGATGTTCATAAGATGTTTTCCTCCTGTCTGATCATTTGCCATGGGGTGCTGCCAGCCCGGCCGGTGCGGCAGCGGCAGGGTCTTCAATGACCTTGCCAAAGTGCTGAAAAAACCCGGGAAATTTTGTGCAATGTGCACTATGCACAAATAATTTCCCGATCTGACGGCTTTATTATACATTCTGACAAAGAAAGCGTGAATATCCTGCTGCCAGTTTTTATATCTCAATTTAGTGGTTTCCTGTATTTTTTATTGAAGTCAGGACGCATTAAGGTATATAATAAGAAAAAATCAAGAAAAATTACGGGGAGGTGTCCGTCATGCAGCAAAACAGCGACATCCAGACCGAAAACAAGCTCAAATTCCATGTGTTCCAGGACGAGCGGTTCGTGGACCTGAACCTGTACCAGTACGGGTGGGAGCGCACCGAGCCCCTGCACTCCTATGGTCCCCACGCCCGCAACCACTACCTGTTCCACTATGTGATCTCAGGCAAGGGGGTGCTGTATGAGGATGACCAGGCCTATAAGATAGAAGGGGGCCACGGGTTTCTCATCGTGCCGGGGGTGGCCACCACCTATGTGGCCGACCGGGAGGACCCCTGGGAGTACACCTGGATCGAGTTCGATGGCCTGCGCGCCCGCGAGAGTGTAAGCCTGGCGGGCATCAGCCGCAGCCAGCCGGTGTACACCCCCGTCAACCGGGAGGCCGGGCGCCTTCTGCAGGAACAGATGATGTACATCGTCAACCATCCCCAGGCCAGCCCCATCCGCATCATCGGGCAGGGGTTCCTCTTCCTGGACCAGCTGGTGCAGTCCAGCGCCGGTCACCGGCAGCAGAGCCAGCGCCGCCTGCGGGACTTCTACATGAAAGAAGCTCTTTCCTTTATAGAGCAGAACTACCAGCGGGACATCTCCATCGAGGAGATCGCCGCCTTCTGCGGGCTGAACCGCAGCTATTTCGGCAAGGTCTTCCGGGATACCATGGGCGAAAGCCCCCAGGCTTTCCTTTTGCATTACCGCATGGCCCGGGCGGCCCAGCTGCTGAAGGAAAGCACCCTGCCCATCAGCGCTATCAGCGCCATGGTCAGCTATGCCAACCAGCTGCATTTTTCCCGGGCGTTCAAGTCGGTGTACGGCATGGCCCCCCGGGATTACCGCTCCACCCACTTTGTCCAGCCCGAAGAAAACCCCTGACGGATACAGAAAAGCCCCGGGCCGCCGCAAGGCGGCCCGGGGCTTTTTCTGTCTGTGCAGGGTTCAGTCGAAGTTACGAAAACGCTCTACCCGCATTTTCAGATGATACTTTTTGCGCAGCTCGGCAATGGCACCCATCATTTCGGACTTGTGGTGGGCGTCGATGGCGCTCTGGTCCCGCCAGCGGTCGATGAGCAGCACCGTTTCCGGGTCCTCGGCGGGATAGTAGTAAGCATAGCCCAGGTTGCCTTCCTCGGCGCGGATCTTGTCCACCAGACCGCTGTCGGTCATCTCCCGGGCAAAGTCCCGGGCGCTGCCGTTGCTCCCTGTATAAAAAATGTGGATGGTGATGACTTCGTTCATGCAGGATCGCCTCCGTTTTTGTTTGCTGCCAGTATACACCCTGCCGGCGGAGCCAAACCGGGATTTTCGGATTTTGAAAATTTCGGGTGGGTCAGCTGCCGTCGGCCAGCAGGCCGCGGTACAAAATTTCCGAACTCACATAACTGACCTCCTGGGACAGGTTGGGGTGCTCTATCAGGAACAGGATCTTGGAGGCCAGCCGGGCGCCCAGAGTCTTAGGCTGTACGTCCACGGTGGTGATGCGGTCGGCAATGTTCAGGTATTCGCTGTTGTTGTCAAAGCCGGTCAGGGCGATGCGGCCCTCCGGATCGGTGCCGTTCTCCTCAAAATACCGCTGGATGAAGTGGGCGATATAGTCGCTGACGCAGACGAAGCCGTCCGGCCGGGTCTTGAGGTGCTCCAGAAAATAGCTCAGCTCCTCGTAGTGGGTGCGCAGACCCAGCGGTCCGGTAAAGGACAGGCTGGGGTCAGGGGTCAGGCCCCGCTCCGCAAAAGCATCCAGAAAGCCCCGGTACCGGTCGGTGTTGGTCTGGGCGTACTCCACGTCCCCCAGAAATCCCAGCCGGGTGTGGCCTTTGTCCAGCAGCCGCCCGGTGATCTGGCGGATGAGGTCCCGGCCCTCGATCAACAAAAGATCACCCTGTAAACGGGAGAAGGGCAGGGAGGGGATGGTGTCCAGGTAGACCTTGGGCAGGGGCAGGTCGGCCAGCAGCTGCAAAAGGGGCGGTGAATAAACATTCAGTACGATCAGCCCCTCCACCGACCCGTCGGTGAGGCTGGCGGGCAGGGTGTAACCCTCTTTATAAGAGGTAGGCAAGTAAGTATACATCAGGTTAACGCCCTGGGAGGAAAGGTCCTTGGCGATCTGGTGGATGATCTGCATCCAGAACAAGGAAGACTCCGGCCGGCAGACCACCACGGCCACATTGCGGCCGTGGGGCGCTTCCGGTGCGGGCTGGACCGGGCGGGCAGACTGAAAATAGCCCATTTCTTCGGCTTTGGCCTGGATCTGGCGCCGCAGCGCGTCGGATACGCCGGGCCGGTTGTTCAATGCTTTCCAAACCGAGATGCGGGAGGTAGACAGAGCGTCCGCGATGTCCTGCATGGTGGGTTTGCTCATAATGGTACACCCCATTTGAATTGTTTAGAATGATTCCATTATACCGCTATGAATAAAAAAAGACAATATACATGTTAACAAAAGTAAACATCGAAATTTGCCTGTTTCAGCAAAACGAATAAAACGTTTTGGAAAAGATACAAAAAAATGACAGAGCCAACAAAGAGGTCGGAATTTTATGCAGATTGACGGTTGACATTGGTCCGGAAAATAGTTAATATTAAGCTAACAAATGAAAACGTGCGGCCCCAAAATGTTAACCGAGTTAACGGCAAGTTAACAGACAGCCGCAAGCGGCACACTCGTTTTGAAAGGAGCGAATCTCATGAAAAAGGAGAAGGCGGCACCTGCCACCCAGCTGCAGCGCAAGCGGCGGCACTGGACCCGGGATGATACCGAGCTGACCCTGCTGGGCCTGCCGGCGACCATCTGGTTTGCGGTGTTCTGCTACCTGCCCATGTTCGGCCTGATCATCTCGTTCAAGGAATTCAAGCTGGTGCCGGGCAAGGGCTTCCTGGTCAGCCTGTTCCAGAGCGACTGGTGCGGGTTCAAGAACTTCAAGTTCTTCCTGACCAGCAACACTTTCGGGATGCTCTTGCGCAACACCCTGCTGTACAACCTGATCTTTATCGTGATCAACCTGGTCCTGCCCGTGACCCTGGCCATCATCATCAACCAGCTGTACTCCAAGTTCGCCTCCAAATGCTACCAGACCATGATGTTCTTCCCTTACTTCATGTCCTGGGTCGTGGTCAGCTACTTCGTGTACGCCTTCCTGAACCCGGACAAGGGCCTGGCCAACAACATCCTCCAGTTCTTCGGCGGGGACAAGGTCATGTGGTACTCCCAGCCCAGCTACTGGCCATTCATCCTGACCTTCATGTCCACCTGGAAGTCCATGGGCTACAACATGGTCGTCTACCTGGCCAGCATCACCGGCATCGACGCCACTTTGTATGAGGCCGCCATCCTGGACGGCGCCACCAAGTGGCAGCAGGCCAAGTTCATCACCATCCCTTCCATCAAACCCATGATCATCATGATGTTCATCCTGAACATCGGCAAGATCTTCTACTCCGACTTCGGTCTGTTCTGGCAGGTCACCCAGGGCGTGCCCAACTCCCTGTACAACGTGGTCAGCACCTTCGATACCTACATCTATCAGTGCATCCAGAGCCAGGTCAGCGTCGGCCAGACGGCGGCTGCCGGTCTGTTCCAGGCCGCCTGCTGCTGCATCACCATCCTGCTCACCAACTTCATCGTTTCCAAGATCGATGAAGACAGCGCCATCATCTGAGGAAGGAGGAAGACAAGATGACCATTTCCGAAAAGCGCGCCTCCCGCAAGGCCGAAAAGGCTCTGGAAAAGGAGGAGGCCAAATCCGCCTTCCGCCTGAATCAGATCAAACCGGTGACCAACGGCCTGTTCAACGCCCTGTTCGTGCTTCTGTCTTTTGTTTGCCTGTTCCCGGTGCTCTATGTGGTGATCATCTCGGTCAGCTCGGAGGAATCCATCCGGCTGAACGGCTACGCCCTCATCCCCGAGACCTTCTCCCTCAGCGCCTACCAGTTCCTGTGGAACGAGCGCGGCACCATCGCCCACGCCCTGTTCATCTCCATCCTGGTCACGGTCATCGGCACCGTGCTGGGCGTGCTGCTCACCACCACCATGGGCTATGTGCTTTCCCGCCCGCAGTACCGCCTGCGCAACTTCTTCAACTGGGTGGTCTTCATCCCCATGATCTTCAACGGCGGCATGATCGCCAACTATGTGGTCGTGGCCAACCTGCTCCACCTCAACGATACCATCTGGTGTCTGGTGCTGCCCCTGGCCGTGTCCAGCTTCAACGTCATCATATCCAAGACCTTCTTCCGCACCACCATCCCCGATTCCATCATTGAATCGGCCAAGATCGACGGCGCCTCCCAGCTGACCATCTTCAGCCGCATCGTGGTGCCCATCTCCAAGCCCGTGTTCGCCACCATCGGTCTGTTCCTGACCTTCGGCTACTGGAACGACTGGTTCCAGTCCAGCCTGTACATTTCCAAAAACAACCTGTACAGCCTGCAGGCCCTGCTGAACAACATGATGAAGAACCTGGACTACATCGCCAACAACCCCTCTGCCGGCCTGAGCCTGCAGCAGTACCGCAACTCCATGCCGTCCGAATCGGTGCGCATGGCCATTGCGGTGGTCATCGTCATCCCCATTGCCTGCGCCTATCCCTTCTTCCAGAAATACTTCATTTCCGGTCTGACCATCGGCGCCGTCAAGGGCTGATTTTTCCCCACTTTGGATTCCGACAGGGTCACCTGTCCCCGTAACCATACATGAAAAGGAGCAACAAGATGAAAAAGTTCAACAAAGCACTTGCGTTGGGCATGACCGGCGCCATGGCGCTGAGCCTGGCCGCCTGCGGCGGCAACGGCGGTTCCTCCGCCGCCACCGGCGACACTGCCTCCAC
>DXNX01000048.1 GCA_019413245.1 Oscillospiraceae bacterium | reverse complement strand
CCGGTTTCCCACTTGCTCACCGCCGGAGCCGATACGCCCACCCGGTCGGCCAGCTGTTCCTGGGTCCAGCCTTTGGCTTTGCGAAAGGCCGCAATTCGGCCGCCCAGGGTTTCCGTCGTGATTTCCATTGTTCTGAACCTCGCTTTTTCTGGTTTCAGCACCCGGGTGTCTGTACCTGTATTGTACCGCAGCTGCGGCGGTTTCCACAAGCGAGGGCCCTTCAACTGCAGGGCAGGTTTTGTTGACTGTTGTTCAGGTCCCGGCCGTCAGGAACAGCTGTCAATGCAAAACCGCGGTCCATCCCCTTCGTTGACGCAGCGGCGGCAAGACCGTATAATGGATTCTATTCGACGCCAACGCACAAGGGAGGGTCAGAAATGGAAAAAGTGCTGGTCATCGGCTGCCCCGGCGGCGGAAAAAGCACCTTTGCCCGGGCGCTGCGGGATAAAACCGGACTGCCGCTCGTCTATCTGGACCGGATCTGGCATAAACCGGATGGGACCCAGGTGTCCCGGCAGACCTTTGATGCCAGGCTGGAAGAATGTCTGGCCGGGGAACGCTGGATCATCGACGGAAACTATCTGCGCACCATGGAGCGCCGGCTGCAGGCCTGCGACACGGTGTTTCTGCTGGACTATCCGCTGGAGGTCTGTCTGGCCGGGGCGGCGGCCCGTGTGGGCAAACCCCATGAGGACCTGCCCTGGGTCGAGCGGGAATTTGACCCTGAATTCCGGCAGTGGATCGAGGAGTTCCCGCAAAAGCAGCTGCCGGTCATCCGGGAACTGCTGGAAAAATACCGGCCGGGCCGCACCATCTGGATTTTCCATACCCGGGCCGAGGCAGATGCCTGGCTGGCCAGGCAGATGCAGGAGGACAACGGATGAAACAGGCAAAAACATCGAAAAAACAAAAACTTCTGCGGGGGCTGGGCATCCTGCTGGCGGTGCTGGTGCTGCTGACGGGGGCTTTCTTCTGGTATGTGTCCGACTACTACCGGGCCGAGGATGTGGCTCTGGCCGTGATGAACGACGGCAGCGGCATCACGGTGCAGGACAACCTGACCGTGCTGGCACCGTCGGTGCCGGGGGATACGGCGCTCATCTTTTACCCCGGCGCCAAGGTGGAGGCCCAGGCATACCTGCCGCTTCTGGACAGCCTGCGGCAGACCGGCCTGACCTGTATTCTGGTGGATATGCCCTTCCACATGGCGATTTTTGACGCGGACGCTGCCCAGGACGTGATAGCGCAGTTCCCGCAGTACAGCCACTGGTACATCGCCGGACATTCCATGGGCGGGGCCATGGCTTCCCAGTTTGCCGCCGATCATCCCGACGAGGTGGACGGCCTGATTCTGCTGGGTGCCTACATCTACGGCGACTATCCGCCCGCCGACACCCTGACCGTTTACGGCTCGCTGAACCAGAGTGTGGAGGACAAACTGGACTATACCGAGAACGTGGTGGAGATCCAGGGCGGCAACCACGCCCAGTTCGGCAACTACGGCCCCCAGAAAGGGGACGCCCCGGCCACCATCTCCGCCGAAGAACAGCAGGCGCAGACAGTGGAGGCTGTTACAGAATTTATCCGGCAGCGGCAGGCTGCCTGAATACGAAAGCCCCCGTACCTTCCCAGAGTGGAAGATACAGGGGCTTTTTGTATGGGTGGGGGAGCAAAACGGTTCATTCGCCCCGCCGCTGCCGCACCACAAAATATACGAAAACAAAAAGCAGCAGGAACGCCCCGCCCAGGCAGGGAAAATACAGCGCCGGAGGCAGCAGGGCAACGGCCGGGTGACTGAGTGCGCACACCCCCGCCAAGGCGGCCAGCGCCGTCCCGCTGAGACCCATGTAAAACGGATTGCGGTTCTCCCGGGGTTCCAGCTCGGTGCGCCAGTCCCGGCGGCGTTCCAGCTCCTGCAGCAGGCGGGCTTCCTCCTCCAGACCTTTGCACACAAAACAAGTCTGGAGAGAGGTGCGGCCGCCGGGGTGACGCATCTCACAGCGTACCGCATAGTGGTTGCGGTTTTCCCGGATGTGTTCCACCCGCAGGATCTCGTCGGCCATGGCGGGCAGGGGCGGCCGTGCCGCCAGCTCCCGCAGCCAGGTCTGGTTCTGTACGGCGGCGGACGCATACCCTGCCAGACCATGCCGCACATCGTAGAGTCGGGCCGCGTTCAGAACATACAGCCGGTCATCGTCGGTGAGCCAGAAAACCGTGGCGTCTTTCAGGCTCCGCTGCCCGGCCGCCAGCCCCAGCCACAGGCCCAGGGCAGCCAGTGCCAGACACAGCAGCAAAAGCGGTCCGGACGACAGGCCGGAAGTCAGGACCAGCACCGTGCCGCCGCCGGCCAGCAGGACAAGGAAAAGGGTGATGCCTGCAATGGCACCCAGGGTGCGCCGGGCATAGCGGCTTTTTTGGGCGGTATCCGCCGACATCCAGATTTTTTTCGGCTGCATGGACATCCCTTCCTTTTGAAAAATTCGGGGCAGGGGGTGGGCTTTGGTATCAGTATAGAGGTTTGAGGCCGGAAAAGCAATGCAGTTGCGATAAAAATAAAAATCGCCTCCCGGCGGTTTTGTCCGGGAGGCGGCTGTATCAGGCCATTATTTCAGTGCGGCGCCGTCGTGAAAGGCATTGCCCACTTTTTCGCCCAGCTTGCGGTAGGCGTTGTGGATGGGGTCAAAGGTGATGGGCTGCAGCTTGTCCGGGTTGATCTTGCCGGTTTCGTCCAGCACTGATTCATCGGCGCTCACGTTGACGATCTCTCCCACCAGGCGGCAGGTCTCGGGGTCATAGCTGACCAGACGGCACTCCACGGCCATGGGCAGCTCGTCAATGAGGGGCGCGTCCACAAATTCCGATTTGGTGGTGTGCCAGCCGGTTTTGGCCAGTTTGTCGGCCACCGTGTTGCCGGAAGCCATGCCCACATAGTCGCAGGGCACCACCTGGGCGGCGGTGGCCATGCTGACCGTGAACGCCTTGCGGGCCAGGATGTTGGCGGTGGTCTTGTGCCCGGCGCTCAGGCACATGGACAGCTGGGTGTCGTCACTGATGCCGCCCCACGCCGCATTCATGGCGTCGGGGGTGCCGTCCTCCCCGTAGGTGGCAATGATAAAAACCGGCTGGGGATAGGTCCAGGGTTTGGCTCCAAAATTCTTACGCATGGCAAAAACCTCCTGTTCAGTTCCGGGTCCCGGCGTCGGAGCTGTGCTCAGCTCGGCGCACATCGACCATTTTTACAAACCATTCTACCACATTCGGGTCCTGATGGGAGAAAAAAGCGCTGCTTTTTTTGTCCAGTGCCGCGATGGCATCCATATCTTCCTGACACAGGGTAAAGTCAAACACATCCAGGTTCTGGCGCATGCGTTCGATGTGGGTGGACTTGGGAATGACCACAACGCCCCGCTGCAGGTGCCAGCGCAGAATGACCTGAGCCGGGGTCTTGCCGTATTTCTGCCCGATGGCTTTCAGCACCGGGTCATGGAACAGGCCGCCCCGGCCTTCCCCGAACGGCGCCCAGGCTTCGGCCTGCACATGGTATTTGTCCATCCAGCCTTTGGCTTCCGTCTGCTGGTGGTAGGGGTGCATTTCCACCTGGTTGACCATGGGGGCGATGCGGGCAAAGGAGGCCAGGTCCACCAGACGGTCGGAAGAAAAATTGGATACGCCGATGGCCCGGACCCGACCTTCCGTATACAGATCTTCCAGGGCGCGGTAGGCTCCGTAGTAATCCGCAAAAGGCTGGTGCAGCAATACCAGATCCAGATAGTCTGTCTGCAGCCTGTTCATGGATGCCAGCACCGACGAACGGGCGGCGTCATATCCGTAATTTTCCAGCCATACCTTGGTGGTCAGGAAAATCTCATTGCGAGGTACGCCGGATTTCCGGACGGCGCTGCCAACCTGCTCCTCATTGTAATAGCTCTGTGCCGTATCAAGGGAGCGATACCCCACGCTGAGCGCGTCCAGAACGCAGCGCTCGCATTCCTGCGGCGTCACCTGATAAACACCGTATCCCAGAATGGGCATGGCTACTCCGTTGGAAAGGGTCACATAATCCATTGTTGTGTCCTCCGTTGTGTAGATTCGCCCGGCCTCTTGCATCCGGGCAGGAGGCTGTGCTATCCTCAGTGTAGCATTCGGTAGTAACTACCGGTCAAGGGCGACTTTGTGAAAATTAGGAGAACCGACGGAAGGAAACGAGTATGTATACGATGAAAGAGGTATGCGAGAAAACAGGAATGAGTTATGAGGGGCTCAAATTCTACTGCAATCGCGGACTGGTGCCCAACGTCAAGCGGGACAGCGGCAACCGGCGCGTATTTGATGACCGGGACGTGGCCTGGCTCAAAGGGCTGGGCTGTCTCCGGCGCTGCGGGTTGAGCATACGGGAAATGCAGCATTATGTGCTGCTGTGTGAGCAAGGTGCCGCATCCATTCCGGAGCGAAAGGAAATCCTGGCCCAAAAACGGCGGGCTCTGCTGACACAGATCGCGGAGCTGGAGGATGCAGTGGCCTATGTGGACGAAAAACAGCAATTTTACGATGATGTTCTGGCGGGAAGACGACCCTATGTGAGCAATCTGTTGCCGGAAACGTGACTTTACCCGACCCAGTAGATGGCCACATCGGCATTTTCAAAGGCCGGTGTCTGCCCGGCAGGCGCGCTGCCCGGCCAGCGTTTGGCCCACACCAGGCAGGTGACGCCTTCCTCCCGGCACAGGGGCGGCAGGTCGGCAGCAGGGGTGCGGGCATCGAATACTTTGTCAACCACCGCCCGGCGGTGCTCCACCATATCGGCGGGCACGCCCATGTTGCTCATGGCGTAGGTCCAGCCTTCCATGTAGCACTGTACACCGGAAAAGGCAGTATATACGTTGGAAATACCGTCCTGACCATCCAGGTCCGGGGTGGGCAGACCGCTGGTGCGGTTGGTCAGGAACACGGTCCCGGCGGGAGCGTTCTCCCGCAGCCACTGCCCGGCTTCCTCGTCCCCGGCGGTGACGGCAGAGGGTGTGTACAGCCCACCGTCCGGCAGTTGTGACAGCACCGAAAGCCCTCTGCCGCTCAGGGACAGGACCATGCACAGGGCGGTGAGCAGCCCCGCAGCCCCGGCCGCCAGGGTGATCAGGGGCGGGAACTTGGTCCGGCGCAGTCCGGGCAGCTGTTCGGCAGCCAGAATGCTCATGCAGAGCATGGCGAACAGCGCAAAATAAACCTGGCTGGAACTTTCGTGACTGAACAGGTGATAGGCCAGAAATCCGCCCACCGTACCGGCGTGGAGCAGCAGGTGGGCGGCGTCCAGCCGGGGCAGATGACGCAATGCCCCCGGCAGGCTGCGTCCCCACAGGCAGAACTGAAAGGGGCAGAAGAAAAAGGTATCAATGACCCCGATGAGCACCAGCCACACATACCCCGAAATGGGCAGATGGGTGCAGAGCCAGTCGGCCAAAGGCTCCAACCGGGCATAGGTCAGGGTGTTGCGCAGGCAGAAAATGGAAAACTGCATGCTGGTGTTGGCCCCGGCGGCGTACAAAATGTTGTAAATCAGTGCAAACAACGCGGCCAGCAGGGCAAGGAACAACACGGCCAACGGATACCGGGGCTTCTGGAACAGAAGCACAAACACCATGGCGGCTGCGCAGGCGCACAGCGCCAGAATGGCCTCGGGGCCTTTGGCCACCGCAAACAGGGCAAAGGCCACCAGGCACAGCCCCCACAGCCGGACCCCGCCCCCAAACCGGGCCTTGGCCAGACAGGCGAACAGACCCAGAAAGATGCTGAAAAACACCACCGCCGACGCCTGGGCGTTGATGTTGGAGGTCAGATGCCGCAGCATGGTATTGCCGAAGATGTTGTCTCCGGTTCGGAAGACCTTCCAGAGAGAGCCGCACTGAAAACAGAACAATACAAAGGGTATACAACTTGCCTTTGTTGACTCTTTGTAAATGACAAGCCCCAGCCAGTACAGAGCGGCGATCTCTCCGGCCAGCCAGACCGGCGGCAGGAAAAAGGCAAACAGGTCATAGCAGGAAGCTCCGCTGACCAGAGACAGAGCGGCAGTCAGGAGCTCGGTGAGATAATGGTAGGAAAAGCGCACCCCCGCAAACCGGATGTCCTGGGCGGGAAAGGCTTTGCAGAAGGCTTCGGCATTGCCCACGTTCCACAAAAAGTCCCGGTCCAGGGATACCGCCCCCGCAGCGGCCGGGTGCGGATTCACGGCGCTGAAGCTCAGGGCCGAAAACACGCACAGCACCGCCCACAGTACCAGCAGGGCCCGGTGCCGGGTGAACAGCCCCACCAGCCCGGACAGTACATCCCGGGCTGTGCAGCGGACACCGGCCAGACCGCCACGGAGCCCGAGCAGCACGCACAGCAGAACAGGCGGACCCAGGCGTAAAATCAGCGGCTGATGCAGGACCATGGCCCCCAGATAACAGACCAGCAGCAGGGCGCAGCCGCAGAGCAGAGCGCACAGAGGCCGCAGGCCGGGCTTGTCCGGCACGAGCCGGTGGGCCAGAAGCCAGCCGGGGGCAAGCAGGTACACCAACAGGCAAAGATACACCCGGAAGCCTGCGAACAGATTGGCACCGCACAGGGCATAAATTCCGAGACAAAGTCCCCCGCACACCAGGACCGCCGCCACGGAAAGGGCAGTCCGGGGCAGGATGGCGGTCCGGCGTACAGGTACGGCAGTGGCACTGGACATGGAAACAACACACTCCTTCTTCTGTTATCATACAACAAAACGCTTTCAAAGTGGTAAATATTTAAAATTTTTTGTCAAAAATCCGTCATGTGACAGACAGATAGCGGCAAGCGTTCAGCGAGAAAACCGCTCTCATGCGGTGCCGTAGGCCTTACGCGGGAGAAGCTTGCACATTCAATGGGTTTAGGGTATGCTGAAAATAACAGTTGATTTGTGTGATAGAAGATGTTGAAAAAGAAAGAGATGGAATATGAAAACAGGAAAAGAAAGAATTGAATATCTGGATTTACTGAAAGCAATTGCTATTATTTTGGTGGTGTTCTGCCATAGAGTCACTCTTTCCGCGGATACGGTACTGGGCAATGTTATTATGATTATTGCCTGGGCGGCGGTACCGAATTTCTTCTTCGTGACTGGCGGATTGATGCATCAGGCAAAAACCTGGGACTGGAAAAAATACTGGAAAAAGATACTCCGTGCTTATGTGGTTGTGTGTATATGGAAGCTCATTTATCTTGTTTTCTATTGTTCTTTTCGGGACATAACCTTTTCAACAACAGAATTGGTCCGATACCTTTTTGTATTTGGCAATATTTCTGGCGTTGTTACAGGACACCTCTGGTTTATGTATGCATACCTGATGGTTCATCTTTTTTATCCGGTCAGCTGGTTTTTGTTCCGGGATAAGCAGGAAGGACAACGGATTCTGGGAATAGTGGCCGTTATTTTATTTGTCGGGACTTTTCTTGTTAAAGCGGGCAACTTTGCTTTTGAATTGATTTCGGACACAATGGGGATCGGCCGGCTGGAAGTTTCCGTTACGGAAGTGTTTCCCTTTGGTACATATGCAAACATGCTGTTCTTTTTCATTGTTGGGGCTTTTTTGTTTGAATATCGTGAAAAAATAAAAGATGTTATGAAAAAACGGCATCTGAACACATGGCTTCCCGTTACATTGCTTTTGGTTGGTACGGCCGGGCTTCTTTTTGTTAAATATCGTGCAACCGGGACCTTTACATGGCATGACACCTACCTTGAAGATGGATATAACAGACTGATGACGGTCGTTCTTTCTTTGGGAATGTATCTGTTGATTCTGAATCTTCCGGTCCACAAAGCAGGAAAATTCCTGGCAAAATGGGTCGGGACCAATACGATGGGGATTTATTATTTGCATGTGCCGCTGCTTGTTTATTGCCAGATCAATCTGAGTTCCTACTATAAGGAGTACTATTCTCTGGGATGCAACGTCCTTAAAACATTGATCGCCCTTCTGATCTGTACCGGAATTACCCTGGTGATAAAAAGAATTCCGGTGCTGAAAACACTTGTAAAATGATTGCGCGGCTCGTTTTCCAAGCGATTTTTCACATTTTTGGAGTTGGATACAAAGAGCACGCCCCCGCGGGCCTTTCGGCCTGCGGGGGCGCAGCAGGAGAAAAAATAGAGCAAGAAATGGGGAATGTTACAGCATACCGTCCTTGAGGACGTGGTGGTCGCGGAGAAGCTTCTCCACCACCGTGCCCTGCACCGCTTTCAGCAGGTTTTTTTTCAGCAGGTTCAGGGGGCCAGGCAACTCAATTTCCAGCGGGGACTTGCCGTCCATCAGCCGGACCGAGCTTTCCAGCAGCTCCCGCACATCGTACACGCTGCCCCACACTTCGGGTACGCCGCGGTCCACACCCAGCAGGCCGTACACGGCCTCCATGGCGGTGCGCACCGAATATTCGGTGGTGAACACGGTGTCCCGGGGGGTATCGGCAAACTGACCCAGGAAGGCGAAGTTCACGCAGCCGTCGGGAATGACGTCGGGGCGGTCGCCTTTGGCACGGGGCATGAAGAAGGCAGTGATATAAGGCATCATGGTGGGCACGCAGACAGCGCTGTGGGCCGCCAGTTCGGGAATGTCCTCCACCGGCACGCCCAGATGATACAGCCATTCCTCGGTGATCTCCCGGCCGGTGCAGTCCTTCATGGGCTTCTTCACATAATCACCGGGCACATCGGTGAACAGGCCGTACACCCAGATGCAGACCTTTTCGGGGTCCTGCTCCTTGAACTGACCCTGCCGGTTGATGGTCCAGCTCAGCAGCCAGGCGGAATCCTTGCAGCTGACGATGCCGCCGGTGACGACCTTGCCGCTGCGGGGGTCCCGCTGGCAGATCCTGGTGATATAAGGGATGATCTTTTCGTCCAGGGTGGTGATGGTGGCGGATTCCCAGTTGGTCTTGGACACATCGGAGCAGAATTTCTCCGGGTGACCGAAAGCCGGGTCCTGTTTGGCGATGTTCTTCCACAGGTTCCAGCAGCCGCTGGTGCGCACCTCGGCGTCGCCATTGGGAGCGTGGTCCTGGTCGCCATAGATGGTGCCCTCGGTGCAGCTGCCGTTGGTCACGAACACCAGGTCGTTCTCGGTGAGGACGATGCCCTTTTCCGCTCCGTTGACCTTGCACTCAATGGCAGTGGCCACCTTGCGGCCGTCGTGGATGTCAAACAGCACGTTGGTGACTTCGGTGCCGAACTGGAAGTCCACCCCGGCGTCCTCCAGGTACTTCTGCATGGGCAGGATCAGGGATTCATACTGGTTGTAGCGGGTGAATTTCAGGGCGCTGAAATCCGGCAGCCCCGCAATGTGATGGATGAACCGCTGGAAGTACAGCTTCATCTCCAGGGCGCTGTGCCAGTTCTCGAAGGCGAACATGGTGCGCCAGTACAGCCAGAAGGTGGAGTTGAACACCTCGTCGTCGAATACGTCCTCGATGGTCTTGTCGTACAGGTCCTCATCGGGCGTCATGAACAGCTTGACGATCTCCATGCAGGCTTTCTGGCTCAGGTTGAACCGGCCGTCGGTGTGGGCATCCTGGCCCCGGTTCTCGGTGGCGCGGCAGAGGGAATAGTTGGGGTCGTGCTTGTTCAGCCAGTAGAATTCATCCAGCACCGAAGCCCCCGGCTTTTCCAGGGAGGGAATGCTGCGGAACAGATCCCACAGACATTCAAAGTGGTTCTCCATCTCCCGACCGCCCCGCATGATGTAGCCGCGGGTGGGGTCGTGGATGCCGTCGCAGGCGCCGCCTGCCACGTCCATGGCTTCCAGAATGTGGATGTGGGAGCCGGGCATCTGGCCGTCCCGCACCAGGAAGCAGGCCGCCGCCAGGGACGCCAGGCCGCTGCCCACGATATAGGCGTTTTTCTCCTCCACGCCCTCCGGCTTCTCCGGGCGGGCAAAAGCCTCGTAGTTGCCGCTGGAGTAGTAAATGCCTTTGCTGTTCTTCTCGTGCATGCCCAGCTCGGTGTTCCGGTAATCGGAAACGGGAGCCGTCGGCTTCTTTTCGGTCAGGTGCTTTTTGGCCAGGGCTACGGCTGCCCCGGCGCCGGCCAGACCGGCTGCCGCTGCCGTCAGTTTTACAAAATTGCTTGCCATATTCAAAACCGCCTTTCAGTTTCGGGACCGCGGATGCGGTGTTGGTTCGGGTGTGGGTATATCCTACCCCGAAACCATCCCTGCATACAATTGACAAAAAAGGCCCGGTGATTAAAAACTAATCACCGGGTCGGTTTTGTATAGTGGGGTCAGCGGGCGGCAGCAAAGTTCCGGATGGCGTTGTCGATACTGCCCTGCATGGTCAGGGCCACCCGGGTGGTGATCTCGTGGTAATCGCTGCTCATGCCCTGCTTGATCCAGTCCAGCATGACACCCACGAAACTGTACTTGTAGAATTCGGCAATGAAGGCTTTGTCCTGCTCCGAGATGGCTGCCCTCTGGCTCTTTTCGTCCACCACGCCACGGATCAGCCCATAGGTCAGCTTGTACAGGAAATTCTCCATCTGGTCCCGGCTGATGCAGCGGTAGGCGTTGAGGACGAAGGGTTTGTTTTCCAGCACGGCCTCAAAGACCTGAGTCAGCCCTTCCTGCCAGGTGTCGCAGGTCTTTTTGCCCTGCAGGACCTGGGTGGCATCCTCCACGCAGGCCCACTCCACAAGGTCGTAAATGTCCTTGAAATGGTAGTAGAAAGCCATGCGGCTGATACCGCAGTCGTCGGTGATATCGTGGATGGTGATTTTGGCCAGGGGCTTTTTCATCATCATCTTTTTCAGGGATGCTTCCAGTGCCTGCTTGGTGGTGTTTGCCATGGCTCGGTCCTCCTGCGGTTTGATGTATACCGCATTATACCGTATATTTGTTACAAATCCATGGATAGTCTGCAAAAAAAATACCGCCCGGCACCAAAAATGTGCCGGGCGGGGGGGGGTGTATGCGAAAAAATCCTTACAGGGTCTTGGCGGCGGCTTCGCACAGACGGCTCAGGTCGTCGGCGTCGGGATGGGGCAGAGCCTGGTCGAAGTTGTCCAGCATGGACTGGCGGCGGGGGCTTTCGGGCATGGACTCATAGCGGCGGCGGACGGCCTCCGGCATCTTGCCCTGGCACATGTACCGGCCCACCACCGGCACGCCGGCGGGCAGGTTGGCGGCTGCGGCGTTGAGGATCTTGTCAAAGTAGATGGGGGAGCCGCCGAAACCGGCGGTGCCGAACAGGTAAACCTCTTTGCCGGCGGGCACGCTCTGCAGGAAAGCGGCGGTGTCGGCATCACAGGTGCCTTTGTCGGTCCAGAACCCCACATATACACGGTCAGCATTCAGGGCTTCAGAGGCAGGGGTGCCGAAATAGACGCAGTCCTCCGCGAGCAGGGCGTTGTGCAGTGCGTCGGCCAACTGGCGGGTGTTGCCGGTGCGGCTGCTGTAAACGATGGCGTATTTCATCATCAGGACTTCCTTTCTTCCTTCTTCTCATAGATGCAGTGGACACCGCGGTGGGACATCATGCCGCCCAGACATTCGCGGTTGCAGCGGACACAGTGGTGGATGGAGCCGACCTGCCCGGCGGCCACCTTGTTGGGCCACTCGGGGTCGGCAATGAGCTGGCGGCTCATGGCGGCACAGTCGATGCGGCCGGCGGCCAGCTGGGCTTCGATGAAATCGGGGTCGGTGAGCCCGCCCACACCGCAGATGGGGCAGGCGGTCAGGGCGCGGACCTGATCGCAGAATTTCAGGAAGCAGCCTTCCTCGTGGAATTCCGGGTGGTTGGCCGGGGGAATGGTGTCGCTGAGGCTGCAGTGGTCGGCCAGGGTCACATGGAAGCTGGTCACGCCTGCCTTTTCCAGCGCGGGCACAAAGACGGGCAGTTCCTCTTCCAGCACACCCGCCCGGCCGTATGCCGGGTCGGCCTGGCGCACGGCCAGCTTGTAGTCGATGGGCATGTCCGGCAGGCGGCGGCGCACGGCGCTGACCGCCTCCACCGCAAACCGGGTCCGGTTCTCTGCGCTGCCGCCGTACTCGTCGGTGCGGTGGTTGAAGACAGAGGAACTGAAGCTGCCGCACATGCGGTCCCCGTGGACCTGGACCATGTCGAAACCGGCTTTCTGGGCCAGCACGGCGGCCTCGCCGAAGGCCTCGGTGATCTCATGGATCTTGCTCTGGGGCATGTTGGTCACCAGCGGACCGGCGCCGTCGTTGAGCTTGGCGCGCAGCTCATCCGCTGTGATCTTTTTGAACAGAAAGGCGGGGGTGTAGCGCAGCAGCGCCTTGAAGTCGGAGTCCGACTGGTGCAGCTGGGCACAGAGCAGGCAGCCTTCGGCGTGGACCAGCTCCGCAGCCTTCCGGTAAAGGGCAAAGCCCTTCTTGCTGTACAGTGACGGGCCGAACCCGTGGCGCAGCACCGGCACATCGCCCAGAATGATCATGGCACAGCCGCCCCTGGCCAGGGTCTGCAGCCGTTCCAGCCATTCGTCGGTGGATACGCCCATGGAGGTGGGGGCAAAGATGATGCGGTTTTTCAGGCGCAGTCCGCCGTAATCAACGGGCGAATTTATCGTCTGGTACATAGTTTGGAATCAGCCTTCTTTTCTTTCACTTTCTTCAGCAGGTCCAGCAGCTGGGTCTGCTCTGCGGCAGAAAGCCCTTCCAGCGCCTGCTTGTCCCAGTCAAAAAAGACTTCATGACATACTTCAAAGGCGTTCTGCCCTTTCTCGCTGAGCTCCAGCCGGTAGGCGCGGCCCTCTTTTTCCCGCAGCAGGAACCCGTCCTCCACCAGCTTGAGGGTGCTGCGCTGGCAGTACCCCCAGTCCAGTCCCAGGGACTGGGTCAGTTCCGACTGGGTGCAGCCCGGGTGCCGCCCCACATACAAAAGCAGGAACATCAGCCCGTGGCTCAGCCCCAGCTCCCGCATGCGGCGGGAGGTGTAGGCCGCAAAATCCCGGTACAGAACGGTAGAATAGTAGGACAGCGTTTGCATCATGGTGTTGTTGACCTCTCTTTCTTGACTTGGTCAAGTATAAACTTTTTACTTGCAGCAGTCAAGTAAAAACGGGGAAGTTTTCAAAACATTCATAAAACCAAAGGGGCCGGCACCTCCCAAACAGGAGGTGCCGGCCCGAAAATGCGGATACAGCGGATAAAATCAGTCCAGGAACCGGGCGGCAAACCGGCGCATGGGGCGGTTGACCTGCCGGGCTACCAGTCCCACACAGAAAGCGGCGGCCACGGTGCCTTCCCGCACGCCGTACAGCCCGCCCAGGAACACCAGGGACAGCACGCTGGCAATGACCACCAGCGTTACGTCGAACCCGATCTTGGCATTGCCGAAAGGCACGGGGAACACCTTGCACACGGCCAGGACCATGCCCTCGCCGGCCAGGGTCACGATGTTGGCGGTGACCTCAAAGCTGACGCCCACGCCCACCAGCAGGATACCCACGATGCACAGCCCCCACCGGGCGGGGTAGGTGCTGACGCTGATGCCCTGCAGGGCCCAGACGCTGAAATCGGTCAGGCTGCCGAACACCAGCGCCACCGGCAGCTGGGCCAGCTGTACCGGGTCGTACCGGCGGCGCAGCAGCAGGATCTGCAACAGGATCAGGGTGATGTGCATGGCGATGGTGGCGGTGCCCACGGTCAGCGGCACGGGCAGGTTGAGCAGGCTGAGCACATAGGGCAGGCTGGAAATGGGGGAGGTGCCCAGCCCGGCCTTGATGGAAAAGGCCACGCCGAAGGCCATGATCACCAGCCCCACCACCAGGAGCAGGCAGCGGCGCAGCGGATGTTTGACAGCGGTTTGCATCAATAAAACTTCCTTTCCGGTTCGGCGGTGGTATCGTACACCTTTTGCAGCAGCTGCTGCAGATACAGGGCTTCCTCCGGGGTCAGACCGGCCTGGGCGCGGGCGTCTGCGCGCTGAAAGACCTGCTGCATCTGCACGGCCATCCGGCGGCCCTGTTCGGTCAGCGAAACGTACAGCGCCCGGCGGTTGCCGTCCTTCTGGGTGCGGCGTACCAGACCGTCCCGCTCCATGCGCAGCAGGATACTGCCCACAGTGGCCTGCTCGATCTCGCAGTAGGCGGCAATGGTCTTCTGGTTGCACTCGCCGCATTCGGTCAGACATTCCAGCACCTTGGGCTGCCCCGGGGAAAGCCCAAGGGCGGCGGCTTCGGCCATGATCTGGCGGTTCAGGCGGGTATGGGTCTTCATCAACAGATAGTGCAGGGGTTCCATCGGCGTACCTCAATACTAAGCATGCTTATTATAACGAACCTTACTATTATAGTCTCCGGGCAGCAAACCTGCAAGAGCCGGGCCGGAGGAAAACTTTTGGACAGGCTCTGTTTTTGAAAGGGTGAGTGTGGTATAATCAATCTGATACCAAAAAATCGGACAGACCGAAACAGGGAAAGGAGGGGCACGCATGCCCAACAGGGAAGGCGGCTACGGCGGCTATCGGCAGGACCCCAATGAACGCGAAGGACGCAAGATCCACGCGCCCGGCGCGGGCGGCGTACACCGCATGGGGCAGGACCCGCAGAGCGGGACATATCACCACACCCCGTACACCCCCCGGCAGGACGGCAAGGGGACCCGTCCCGCCCGCTATGACCCCGACGGTCTGGAGGAAGACTGGGTCCGCGCCGACGAATACACCATGCCCCGCACCCAGCCCCAGCCATCTCGCACACCGCCACAGCCACCCCGCCGGCGCACCAACACGGCCCGGCAGCAGGCGGCCCGGGAACGCCGCCGCGCCCAGCGGCGGCTGCTGGCTCTGGGTACGGTGGCGGGCATTCTGGTGGTGTCCGGCATTGTGACGCTGGTCCTGCCGGACAGTGTCACCACCCCGCCGTCCCAGGTGGCCAGTCCCGAAACAGCCCTGGCCACCCGGCTGGTGGCGCCGCTGCCCTACGGCGGCGGGGACGGCAGCGAGAGCGCAGCGGCCCAGGCGGTGAACTGGGGGACTGTGGGCCCGGTGAAGCAGACGGATTCTTACACCTACACCGCTCTGCCCGCGGAACCGGACTCGGTGCCGGAATTCGGCCGGGTCACCACCGAGTGGTTCGCCGATGCGGCTTTCCTGGGCGACTCCCTCACCGTGGGGTATATTGATTACGATATTGACCTGGACGGTGCCCGGATTCTGGCATATGAGGGTGCTTCGCCCAACAACTTCGTCAATCGCACCACCATGAAGAATGCCAACGATGAGGACGAGATCCCGCTGGACATCCTGGCGGCCGACCCGCCTGCCAAACTGTATGTGCTGGTGGGCACCAACGCCATAGCCAGCGGCACGGCGGATGATTCCTTCCTGAATTATTACGGCCGTCTGCTGGATGACCTGAAGAACATCCTGCCCGACACCAAGATTTTTGTGCAGTCCATCCTGCCGGTGCGTCCCGAGGTGCTGGAATCCTCCCCGGGCATGGCCACCGACCACCTGAACACCATCAACGCCGCCATCCGGGACATGTGTGCCGAAAAGGGCTGCTATTACCTGGACCTGGCCTCGGTCTTTACCGACTCCGACGGTGCCCTGATGGCGGATTATGCCCAGCCGGACGGCATCCATCTGACGGTGTCCGGTTACAGCAACTGGGTGTCCTATCTGTGCACCCATGTGCCCTATGACAAGGACAATCCCTACCAGGCGGGCAGCGACTATTATCTGGACGATTCGATCAAGCAGCTGCTCACCGACCTGCCCTGAGGACGGGCTCAACTTGCGGAAAGAAGGAATCATACCATGCCCTCCCCGTACTACGATGACCAGGAAAAGCGCCGCACGGCCGCTCCGCCGGTGAACCGTCGCCCGACGACACCGGACCGTCAGCAGTACCGCCGCGGCGATGCGCCGTTCCAGATCCCCATCTGGGTGGTCATCCTGACTTTCTGTTTCGGTATGTGGCCGGTGTCCATCGTGCTGCTGATCCTCAACTACCTGCTGCGTACCGGGCAGCTCAGCTCGGATGCCTTCCGCAGCCGACGGCGTTATGAACCGGTGCGCAGCATATACAATCAGCCTGCGGCCGGACCGGAATCCCAGAGCAAACCGGCTGCCCCGGCAAAAACTGCCCGGCGGACCGCCAAAAGGAAAACCGCCGAATCCCAGCAGGGGGACGGCGGCGCCAACGTGCTGGCCATTGTGGGCATTGTGGTGGGAGCCATCGGCCTGCTGGCCACCGTGAGCAGCCTGCACGAAATGATCTTCTACGGCGGTGCGGAGTACTGGCACCTGTATGTGGAGGATGTGATCGCCGGGTCCCTGCCCTTGTTTGCGGGCATCGGCATGTGCATCGGTGCCAACATCATGCGCACCGGCCGGCGCATCCGCCGCAAGATCGACAAGATCGTGGGCAAGGCCGACCACATGTACATTAAGGAAATTGCCGACGCGCTGCCCTGCAGTTACGAAAAATGCCGCCGCTATCTGGAGGACTGCATCGACAAAGGACTGTTCGGGGACGACGCCTATCTGGATATGCGCACCCGCTGCCTGAT
>DXNX01000047.1:4610-16697 GCA_019413245.1 Oscillospiraceae bacterium | reverse complement strand
GTAAAGATAGGCCCTTCCTCGTTGACGCCCTCGGCCACCACAAACTTGAAGTGGCCGTCCTTGTCCTGGGTGATGCCCAGATAGGTCACGGGGCCGAGATGGGGATAGAACTGGGTCAGGTAGCCGCCGCCAGTCTTGCCGTGGAAGACGGGCACGATCTTCATGGTGGGCTTTTTGGCCGAGATGTCCGCATCGCCGGAACCGGAATGGCCGATGATGCAGATATCCTTGTCGAAGTCGATGGAGTACATCTCGGACAGCTGGCCCTGACCGGCGATGGTCTTCAGGATGGACATGGCCATGGAGACCTTGATATCCCCCTCCACGGCGCAGGCCACGCCCTGCTTGATGAGCATGGAGAAGGCGGGAATGAGCATGGAGTCCAGCACGCCCGCCTTGCCCTGGGCAAAGCCGTCGTAGTGGGAGGCGATGAAGGCGATCTTCTCGTCCTTGACCCACTGCTCAAAAGCCACGACGTAGCGGGCCATCTCCCAGACTTTCTCCACGGTGCCGCCGCCCTCGATGTCGAAGGTGTCGAGGATTTCCTCGGCTTTGGCGCGGATGACCGCCTCATCGGTGACGTGATCGGCAATGGCCCACATCTTTTCCCAGTCGAACTGCTTGGTGTACAGCCACATGCGGTGGTAGAGGTTGGTCTCATCGATGTACAGGTCCATCATGCCGGGATAGGGGCGGCCGATCTGGGCCAGGTTGGTATCCCGGAAACGGCGGCGCACCTGAGCGGCCTTGCACCAGTCGTTGATCTCGGCCTGGACGGTGGGGTCGCCGCCCTCCACCACGCCGGTGATGACGGCATGGCGCTTGCCGGCCCGCTCCAGGTCGGCCACCATCTCACCCACGGCGCCGCAGGCGTAGAGCTCGCCCAGCCACTTGGCGGTGTCGGTGTGCTCGTAGTCGGGGGCGCGCAGTTTCTGGACGTTGACCAGCACCACCGGCACGTCCAGGTCCCGCACGGCGGGCAGCATGTTGTAGGAGGTGGCATAGGTCAGCAGCTGCAAAATCACCAGGTCCACGTCGGCGGCGCGGAACTTGTCCCCGGCCGCCTGGCTCAGCTCCTTGGTGGTGACGATACCGCCGTCCACCAGCTCCACCGAGTCAGGGATCATCGTTTTGAAGTTTTCATACTGGGCCTGGAATTCCGGCACCAGGCTGGGGAACTGGGGCAGGTAAGCGCCCAGCGCGATGGCAAACACACCCACCCGGGCTTTGGTTTCCACTAGCATACTCATTGGGGAAGGACCTCCTTGATATCGAAACTGTTGCGGATGCAGGTTCGTGCTTCCTGCAGGTCGGCGAATTCGCCGCTGTGGATCATCTGAATGACCAGGTTGCCGATGGCCGTACCCTCGACGGGACCCGCCCACACCGGCAGGCCGGTGACGGCAGCGGTCATGCGGTTCAAATAGTTATCCTGGCAGCCGCCGCCCACAATGTGGATGGTCGTGTAGGTCTTGCCGGTCAGTTCGGACAGCCCCGCAATGGCGTTTTTGTAGCACAGCGTCAGGCTGCGGTAGACGCACTGCATCAGCTGGCCCACCGTTCGGGGCACCGGTTGACCGCTTTGCGCGCAGGCAGTCTGCACGGCGGCGATCATGCTGGCCGGGGCCAGGAAGCGGTCGTCGTTGGCGTTGACCACCGACGGGTAATCGGCGGCGCTTTCGGCGGCGGCGATGAGGTCAGGGAAGCTCCACTGCTTTTCTCCGGGCTGCACGTCCAGCGTCCAGGCAGCCCGCTCCTTGCCCGCCACATAGTCCACACCGTTCAGTTCCCGGCGAATGGACTGGATCATCCAGAGTCCCATGATGTTCTTTAAGTACCGGTAACGATACCAGGCGCCGCCCTCGTTGGTAAAGTTCTGGGCCCGGCTGGCTTCGGTGGTGATGGGGGCCTCGTTCTCTACGCCCAACAGGCTCCAGGTGCCGCTGGAAAGATACACCGCCCAGTCATCCTCGGCGGGCACGGCCAGGAACGCCGAGCCGGTGTCGTGGGTGGCGGGCAGCACCACAGTGGTCTGGAAGCCCACTTCGGCGGCAATTTCTTCCCGCAGTGGCCCTACCACGGTACCCGGCATGGACAAAGGTCCGAACAACCGCCGGGGCAGGCCCAGGGTGTCCAGCAGATCCCGGTCCCAGGTCTTTTTGGCGGCGTTCACCAGCCCGGTGCTGGTGGCGTTGGTGTATTCCTGCTTCTGCACACCGGTGAGCCGGTAGTGGAAGTAGTCGGGGATCATCAGCAGGCTGTGGGCGGCTTCCAGCTGCTCGGGATGCTCTTTTTGCAGCGCGGCCAGCTGGTAGATGGTATTGAATGGCTGCTTCTGGATACCGGTTCTGGCATAGAGGCCGGCGGCGCTGATTTTGGCTTCCACCAATTTGTCGGCATCCTCGGTGCGGCTGTCCCGATAGGCCACCGCGTCGCCCACCGGGTTGCCTTCCTGGTCCAGCAGCACAAAGTCCACGGCCCAGGTGTCGATGCCCACGGTGGCGGGAATCTTGCTCAATGCCTTGCAGGCCTTCAGTCCGTCCAGGATGCCATGCCACAGATTGTCCATGTCCCAGCAGTCGTGGCCGTTTATCCGGATTTGCCGGTTGTCGAAACGGTGGATCTCCTCCAGCACCATCCGCCCGTTTTCCAGGTGGCCCAGGATGTGGCGCCCGCTGGAAGCGCCTATATCAATGGCAAGATGATACAGCACTGTTTGCACCTCTCTTTGCGGTTTCGTTATTTCCAGTATAGTGAACGCGTGGCAAAAAAATAAGCGCGTGATTTACAATAAAATCACGCGCTTATTTAAGCAGAATTTCTTCAATTATCGGAGTTGCACAAATGGTCCCGGTATTCTTTTGGCGTTATGCCAAAGGCTTTTTTGTAGATTGTATAAAAGTAGCTGGTGGTATCATAGCCCACCGCCTCGGCGATTGCCTGCACAGGCAGTTTTGTGGTGCGCAGCAGTTGCTGGGCCCGGTCCAGGCGTTTTTGCTGCAGCAGTTCCTTGAATGTATTGCCGGTAGCCTGGCGGACCAGGGCGCTTAAGTAAGCCAGCGACACATGGAACCGTTCCGCCACGCGGGACAGACTGGCATCGCGGCAGTTATCCTCGATTTCCCGCAGCGCCGCCAGCACCAGCGGGCTGCCCTGTCCCGGTTCGCCCTGCACGTCGATACATTCATGGTGGTTCAGCAGGTCCAGCAGCAGCATCGCCATGCGCAGCTGATTGGCACGTCGGGCGCCATCCTCGTTGTGCAAAAGGCTCCAGACCATACTTTCCACCAGATTCTGCACCGGCAGCAGTTCCGCCGTATGGCAGACCAGGTGGGAAATTTCCGCGCCGCCGTTTTTCAGTGTTCCCAACAGAAATCGTCCCAAAAGGTTGGAGGTCCCCACGATCTGAAAGGCATAGTCGAAGAACTGCGGCAGCACGATAAAGTTGACAGCCACATCCCCGGCCCCTGCCTTTTGGATGGCATGGCTGGCCTGCTGGTTCAAAAACAGCAGCTCCCCGGCCTGCAGATGCACCGGCGTTCCTCCGCCGATGAGGTGGGTTGTCTGGCCGGTACACATATACATGATTTCCACATAGTTGTGGCTGTGCCGCGGAAAGGCCACAAACCGGGTATGGGGGCGGATGGTGATGAGCTGCCCCTGGCGCAGCAGCTTGGCCGCATCGATTTCAAAACCGTGGCCGGTGGCATATATCGTCCGGTCCAGCGGCTGACCATCCCGCAGTTTCTGCTCCTCCGGTGTGACGCGGGACAAAGCCCGCAGTATTTCCTCGTGCATAGGGCTTTTCTCCTTCCATGATACCATGTTTTCGGTTCGTTTCTCCTTCCATGATACCATGTTTTCGGTTCCTAAAAAACAGCAACCTTATTTAGGAGATTTTCCGCTCTCCGGCCGGCATATTGCCAAAGGCTTTCCCTGCCGGGCTCCGTTTGTTCTGTCATGCTCCCCTCATGCGGACCAGTTTTTCCTTCCCCACGGCAAGTCCGATTTATTACTTTCTATTTTTATCCTTGGAACCTGCCATTGACGGAACCAACCGATAGCCGCCCAACGATGAAACTTGTAAAAAGCCGGGATGTTCTTATTTTTCTGCGCCGTTCAGCACGGAAATCAGGCCGTCCAGCTGTTCCAAAGTCATGGCACCGTAGGTAACAAGGTTGGACAGCGGCATCTCGATCATCATCTTTTGTACCATCTTCTCGCTGCCTTCGCCCATCGTCCGGACACTGGCCCCTTCCACATCGCTTCCGTTCTGCTCTTGCCGCATGGCGGACATCCGCTGCATGAACTCCCGGCCTCTGGCGGTTTTCATCAGATCCCCCACCGTGGACAACCGGGTATACACAAGGGGCAGTTCCGTGGTCCCGTTTACGGTGACCTGGCCTTTCAGCCGGATATCCCGGCTGGACGCGCCGATTTCAATGGTGAAAGTGCCGCTCTCCACAAACCAGTCGTGGAGCCGGGTCTCGTAGTAGGCAAAAGCCCGCTTGTTCAGGCGGAAGGTCACCATTTTTTCTTCGCCGGGTTCCAGGTCCACCCGCTCAAATCCTTTCAGTTCCCGTACAGGACGGCGCACACGGGATTCCTCATCTCCCACATACAGCTGAACCACCTCGCTGCCCGCAACGTTGCCGGTATTTTTCACCTTGCAGGAAACGGTCAGTTCCTGGGTATCCGTCATCGTGTCGGCGCTCAGGGTCAGCCCGGTGTAGGCAAATTGGGTGTAGGACAGCCCATGCCCAAAGGGGAACAGAACCTGCATTTTCTTTTTGTCGTAGTACCGATATCCGATAAAGATATCCTCGGCATACTTCACGATCCCTTCCTCACCGGGGAAGTTCAGGTAACTGGGATTGTCCTCCAGTCTGAGGGGCCATGTTTCCGCCAGGCGACCACCTGGATTTTTCTCGCCATACAGCAGCTTCACCGTGGCTTCGCCCACATTGTCACCGGCCAGGTGCATGCACAGCACCGCCTTGACCCGGTCGATCCAGGGCAGTTCCATGGCGCTGCCGCCATGCAGCACCACTGTGACCCGGGGATTGACCGCCGCCACCGCTTCGATCAGCGCGTTCTGGTTGTCGGGCAGCGCCATGGTTTCCCGGTCACAACCTTCCGTTTCGAAGCTATCCGGCAGACCGGCAAACACCACCACTTTTTCCGCATTCTGTGCGGCGGCCACAGCCTGATCAAGCAGTACCTCATCGGTCCCGGTGCTGTGCAGGTCATATCCGCGCACATACGCGGCACGGGTTCCGGCCGCCTGGCGCGCGCTGGTCACCACGCGCGTGTTGATATGGCTGCTGCCTGCCCCCTGATACCGGGGAACATCTGCAAACTCCCCGATGAAAACCACGCGTTCTTCCTTCTTCAGGGGCAGGGTCTGGTCCTCATTCTTCAGAAGGACCGCGCACCGGGCCGCCAGTTCGCCGCTCAGTTCGTGGGTTTGGTCCCGGTCAAAGGTCGTGTCCGGGCGGTGTTCTTTCTGGCTGCGGTCCAGCCAGGTCAGAAGGCGCCGCACCGTCTCGTCCAGCACTGATTCATCCAGATCACCGTTCCGGACCGCTGCCACAATGGCCTTGTCCTGTGCACCCGGTCCGCCGGGCATCTCCAGATCCAGGCCCGCCGTCAGTCCCTTGACCCTGTCTTTCACCGCGCCCCAGTCGGTTACCACAAATCCCTCAAAGCCCCATTCTTCCCGCAGGATATGTGTCAGAAGTTCCCGGTTTTCCGCACAAAACGTGCCGTTCACCGCATTGTAGGCGCACATCACGCTCTGTGCGCCGCCCTGGCGCACAGCTGCCTCAAACGCGGGCAGATAGATTTCCCGCAGGGTGCGCTCGTCCAGTTCGCTGGACCCGGACATCCGCCGCGTTTCCTGGTTGTTGGCCGCAAAATGCTTGACGCAGGCGGTCACCCCCTGCTGCTGCAGGCTCTGGATATAGGCGGCCCCCAGTTCTCCCACCAGATACGGATCTTCAGAGAAATACTCAAAGTTCCGCCCGCACAGAGGGCTGCGCTTCATATTCAGCCCGGGCCCCAGCAGCATAGCCACACCCTCTGCCTGACATTCTTTACCGAGAGTCTCCCCCAGGGTGTGCAGCACATTCCGGTCAAAGCTGGCTGCCAGCGCGCTGGCAGTGGGGTAACAGACCGTTTCAATGCTGACGTTGATGCCCAGGTGATCCCCTTCCCCTTCCTGCTTGCGCAGGCCGTGGGGGCCGTCGCACATCATGACGGAGGGCACTCCCAGACGCTCCACCGCCTTGGTATGCCAGAAATCCCGCCCGGAACAAAGGCTTGCCTTTTCTTCCAGCGTCAGTTCTTTCAGAATTTCTTCGATGTCCATTGTGTTTTCCTTTCTCCTGTATCCGGCTTATCTGTGTTTGGCTGCTTTTTTGGCCGCTTTGGCTTTTTGGGCGGCCAAACGCATCTGGTATTTCGCTTCTTCTTCCTGGAAATTCAGGCCCTTCTTCCGGCATTTTTCCTGCAGTTCACGGATGCGGTTTTCCTCTGCTTTCTTTTCGGTTTCCTGCGCTTCCATGGCAGCCTGTTCCTCCGGCGAGAGCCACACCCGCCCCTGGGCAGCGGCTTCCGCCTTATGGCGGGCCGTGATCTCTTTCTGGATGCCCGGCAGTTCTTTGTCCAGTTTCCAGAACCAGAAGAGCACCAGAACAACGATCATGGCGATGGCGTACATTCCCTGATAGCCCATGACAAAGTAGTTTTTCACGGCATCGCTCTGGGCCGACCAGCTGCCGTCAGCGGCAGGCGGCACATACCCCACCAGGTTCAGGCCGAAGTTGAACACGCCCTGCGCAATACCCGCCGTCACAGTGAAAATAATGGTGTAGACAGACATGGAAAAACCGTCGCAGCGCATGCCGGCTTTCCATTCCACATGGTCCAAAGCATCAGCCAGCATGGCCATGCAGATGTAGGTGATGGGCAGCGCGCCAAAGGCCCGGATCATCAGGGTGACCAGCACCCATGTCATGTTGGTCGGATTGATGCAGAAAGCCAGCCCCGCCGCAATGGAAACAGCCAGCCCCGCCACCATCACGTTGCGTTTGCCGAATTTGCCCACCAGTGGCCACATGATCAGGATGCCGAAACCGAGAGGGGCATTGCCGATGGCTGAAACGATGGTCTGGGTGACACCGTCGTTATAGGTACCCAGCACCCAGTTGCAGTAATAGATCAGACTGGTGTTCTGGATGTTGGTGAACAGCTGGATGACCACCTGTGCCCCCATAAAAACGATCCAGTACTTGCTGCTCAGGCAAGCTTTCAGCTGCCCTTTGAGAGAAAGGGCTTTCCCCGCGCTCTCATCGGCGGTTTCTTCGCTGATACGCTCACGGGTGAAAAAGTATTCCAGAAGCAGGCAAGGAAGCGCCACCAGCGAGAATATGATTGCCATCGTGCGCCATTTGGCCGCCTCCACCCCCAGCATCGGCAATACCAGCGCCGGGAAAAGCATGGCCACAAACATGCCCGGGATAATGCACAGCGCCATATTGGAGAGCATGGCCACGCCGTCGCGCTGTTTTGCGTTGCGGGTGGACAGCGGCACCAGCATGGTGTGGCTCATGTAATAGATGGTGTAGCCGATGGAGTAATAGAGGTTATAGCTGAAAATAATCCAGCAGGCCTGCACCGTGGGGCTGGCCTTGGGAATGGAAAAACTGAGGATGGCCGCAACCGCAATGATCGGGCCGGCAAACAGAAGCCAGGGCCTTGCTTTTCCCTGCCGGGTACGGGTGCGGTCAATGATCTGCCCCATAATGACATTGGTAACGGCATCCACAATTTTGGACAGGATGGGAAATACCAGGATGAATGTACCGCCCCACAGGACGCCGATTTTCGCCACGTCGGTCCAATATACATTCAGGAAACTGGCCATAATACCGTTGAGCAGAATGACACCGCCGGGACCGAGAAAATAACCGATCCAGCGCTCACTGTTCTGGACATTGGCGGACTTGATCCGCGAATCCATGGCCGGAGACGCAAACAATCTGGCTTCCGACAGAATCCCGTGTGATTTGTTGTTCGCCATAAAGTACACCTCTTTTTCTTTTGTTGAACTGGTAAGGATCTGATATTCTGTCATTATTCTATCGGAATACGCCTTTTTGTAATATCATATAATTCGCTTTTTTGGTCTATAATTTACTTACTTTGGCAAAAATGGTACAATACCTCTGAACAGGAGGGACTGCCATGGAAAAAACCTATTACCTCATCGAACGCTTTTGCCGCGCCACCCACCTGCCGTTGCATGTATTTTCGCCGGATGGTCAGATCGAGTTGTTTTCTTTCGGATATGCACCGGAACAGGACCCGCTGCATCTGGATTCTGCGTTAAGCGCCGCATTGCTGCAAGGGGCCGCCAACCCGGAAATGCCCCGGCTGGAGTTCGAGTTCGATGTTGTCTGTACGGCTGTTTTTCTGGACACGATAGGCCACCTTTTCGTTCTGGGGCCGGTGTGTCTGTATCCTGAAAACCAGGACGTTTCCCAAAAATACGCCGATGCGCACAGCATTTCTCCCGGATTTCTTCTTCCTGTCAGCGATCTGGACAGTTTCAGCGCCGCCATCACCCTTTTGTTTTTTCAGCTGACCGGATATATGGTGACGGAAACCCAGCTGGCATTGTACCGGCCGGCTACCGTATCAGATTGCCCTGCGGAGGACAATCAAGTCCAGTCCTACATTATGGAGCGCACAGAGCAAGAACAGCGGCATTTCACCTATGAAGAGGAAATTGCCAAAATGCGCCCCATTGTTGAGGGCGATGTGGACGCCGTTCGCCGCGCCTTTACGCCGGAGGCCCTTCGCACCGCCCAGGAACTCATCGGACAGATTGCAACCACGCCTTTGAAGCAGTGGGAATACACCGTGGTCAGTTCCACCACCCTTGCCATGCGCGCAGCGATCCAGGGCGGTCTTGCCCCCGCCACCGCCTACTCTGTTTCCGACACGCTGCTGCAAAAGCTCAGCCAGCGCACCGATTTGCCGGGGATCATTCAGCTCCAGCAGGAAGTGCTGCTCACCTTCGCCGCTTGTGTGCGGGATGCCAAACGCCAGCACAGCCGTCTTTCCTGTGTGGAGGACGCCAAAAGCTACATAAACGAGCACCTGAACAAACCCTATGACCTGGATCAGATCGCCGCCCATGTCGGGGTCAACAAAAGCTATCTTTGCCGTCGTTTCAAACAACGCGAGGGCATGACCATGACGCAATATGCCCAGCGCCAGCGTATCAATGCCGCCAAAAACATGCTCCGTTTCAGCCGCCAGAGTATCTCATCCATTGCCGCTTATCTGTGCTTTCATTCCCAAAGCCATTTTGGACGAATCTTCCGCCAATTCACCGGAATGTCCCCGGGGGAATACAGGAAAATGCAGTAGGATATTCTCCTGTTTTTTCCACACGGTGACATAGTACAAAAGTACCGGCGCCAGGGGGTTCCCCGGCGCCGGTTTTCTTATAGGATTTTCAAATAGCTTCCAGAGCTTTTACCAGTTCATCCACTGTCTGACGGCCTATGGCATCGGCCAGCGCGCACAAAGTCAGGGAACGGGACTGGGGCGGCATCTGGGCCGCCTGCGGAACTGCCCCCACCAGAATTGCCCGGGCACGGGGGTCATCCAGCAGCTGTTCCATGGTGGAATCCAGGCCAAAACGACCGATGAGTGGGGTATCCGGAGTATAGGTATGGGCAAACGCTCCGGCGCCCAGTTCAAACTGTCCGCCGCCATAGGGCAGGACCAGGTGTGCGGTACAGCCGTCCGGCACGGTACAGTGGTAGTAAATGTCCCCGTTTTTGAGAATTTCCCATCCGCATTCCCAGGGACCGGAAACAGACTGATACTCTCCCCGGATATGCCCCAGCACCGGATGGATATGAGGCGCCAGTTCTGCTGCCGTAAATCCCGGCGCGGCCGGTGCCAGACCAACCACATCACTCCAGAGCCAGGCCAGCACCGCACCGTAGGCATAGTGATTGAGGCTGTTCATGCCGTTTTCGTCAATCGTCCCATCAGGTCTTACGCTGTCCCAGTGTTCCCACACGGTGGTGGCCCCCATTTTCACCTCAAAAAGCCAGCCGGGGCACTCCTCGTTCACCAGCAGGTTAAAGGCCTGGTCCACCAGACCCGCCTTGGTCAGGGCGCCGCACAGCAAAGGCGTACCCACAAATCCGGTGCGCAGCTGCCCGCCGGAAGCTTTCATCCTAGCCTGCAGTTCCCGGGCCGTGCGGGCCGGATCAGGGGTGATATCCCAGGCAATGGAAACGGCCAGCCCTGTTTGGGTGGCAGCGGCACACCGTCCGGTAGCGGTGAAATATTCCCGGTGCATCTGGATCAGGCGGTCCTGCGCCAGATCATGCCAGTGGGCGGCTTCTGTTTCCTTGCCCAGAGCGGCAGCGGCCTGTTCGGTCAGGCACAGGCTGCGGTACAGGCAGGCATCCGCCAGAAAGGCTTTGTCGGTCCCTCCGCTATGGTCATCCGGGCTGTCGCCATCCAGGGCGAGCCAGTCACCGAAATGGAAGTGCCGGCGCCAGCCGTGGTCCTCCCCATCTATGCGAAGCACCGCTTCCGCCCATGCCCTCATGATGGGGTAATGCCGCGCCAGGGATTCCCTGTCGCCGTAAAAGCGGTACAGTATCCACGGGATGACACAAGCCGCATCCCCCCAGGCCGCACTCACATCGGTCTTGCCGAAGGGCGGAACCACCACCGGCACCAGCCCACCGTTCAGCGCCTGAGCCGCGGCGATATCCCGCAGGTATTTGTCGTAAAATGCAAAGCTGTCCCGCATATAGCAGGCAGTCTCGCAAAAGACCTGTGCATCCCCGGTCCACCCCATGCGCTCGTCCCGCTGCGGGCAGTCGGTGGGCACATCCAGAAAATTGCTTTTCAGGCTCCACTCCACGTTGGAAATAAAACGGTTGAGAAGCGGATGGCCGGTTTGAAGCCGCCCCGTCCGGGGAGCATCGCTGTATACTGCCAGCGCGGTGAAATCTTCGGCGCGGGGGTCGGTCAGACCTTCCACTTTGACGTAACGGTATCCGTAGTAGGTAAACTTCGGGGTGATGGTATGGGCATTCCCATCACACACATACACATATTCCGCCTTGGCGGTGCGCAGATTGTTGCGATAAAAGCCGCCGTCCTGCAGAATCTCCCCGAATTGCAGCCGGATGCGCGTACCCCGGGGTTCCTGGACACGCAGGCGAAAAATTCCTGCCAGATTCTGCCCTGAGTCAAACACTGTTTCCCCTTTTTCGGTGTGCAGAAGGGTGCAGGGCCGCTCCTCCCGCACCGTCAGTGCAGGGCTGAAACGGGCCGTCAGCACACCGCCGGGCGCCTGCCGCTTGCAGGCAGGGCAAAGCGGCAGTTCGGGCAAAGTATCGTCCCGGATTTCTCCGTCGTACAGGTTGGAGAAGGTGATGTTGGAACGGGCCACCTGCCAGGATTCATCGGTGCCGATCACCTCCCGGCTGCCGTCTTCGTATTCGATGTGCAGTTCCGCGATAAGCTTCCACTGATCCGAATAGAAGGGTTCGCCGGTGAAGTTGTCATACCCGAAACGCCCCTTGTACCAACCGTTGCCCAGCAGGAAGGAAAGGCGTCCGGGATGCCGGGCCTGGGCCGTGACATCGTAGGTCTTGTACTGGACCCACTTTGTGTAATCCGTACAGCCGGGCGCCAGCAGTTCGCCGTCCAACGGCACGCCGTTCCAGCAAACCTCGTACAAGCCCAGGCCGCACCCGTACAACCGGGCACAGCGCACTGCCGACCGGGGCTTGACATCCCGGAAAAACACAGGGTGGCGGGGTTCGCGGTCATCGCAGCCGATCCATTCAGCCGACCACGGTTCATCCATTTTGGCCGTCTCGAACCACTGGGGGGCACTGTCTGCCGTCTGTCCACCGGCGCGCACCGAAACGGTCCATTCATAGCGGGTGCGGGGGCACAGCGGCATTTCCACCGCCGTCGCCCGGCAATCCAGGTTTCCCCAGCCGGTATCGGCCACCGGGGCGCCGTCCCGGGTGA
>DXNX01000047.1:0-4600 GCA_019413245.1 Oscillospiraceae bacterium | reverse complement strand
GGCCTGCGCCGTCTCTTTCGGCCCGTCCTGCACCAGCCAGGAAAACACCGGCTGTGCATCACATCCCAGGGGATTGATGCGGTGGGCGTATTTGCAATCTGTAATTTTCATGGAGATGGCCCCTCCCGCGGGCTTTGTCAAGGCAGATCGATGAGATCAAAGGGTCACAGCCGCATAGAAGCCGCGGGTCTTGCCGTCCACATAACCATCGGCTGTCAGACGGAAATCTGCCTGCAAAGGCAGGTCCTTGCTGGAGCCGCCCGCAAACAGGGTCATTTCCCCGGCTTCCACCTTCCATTGGCCGTCCAGGTCCAGGAAGGCCAGCTGGCTCATGGGCAGGGTGAAGGTGACAGTGCGGCTTTCGCCGGGCTGCAGAGTCACCCGGGCAAAGCCCGCCAGTTCCAGCACCGGGCGGATGACGCTGGCCTGCTTGTCCCGCACATACAGCTGCACGGTCTCGGTGCCGGGGCGGCTGCCGGTGTTTTCCACCGTCACCCGGGCACAGACAGCGTCCCCGGGGGCCGCTTCGGTTTTGTCCAGGGTCAGATCCCGGTAGGCAAAGCTGGTGTAATGCAGGCCGTGGCCGAAATAGTAGCGGGGCTCATGGGGAATGTCCACATAGGACTTGAAGGCGATGCTGGTGTTGAGAGAGTAGGACGACCCGTTGAGGTGGTTGTAGTACACCGGGATCTGCCCGGCGTTGTACGCCACGGTGCAGGGCAGCTTTCCGCTGGGTTCTGCCTTGCCCAGCAGCACCCGGGCGATGGCGTCACCGCCGGTCTGGCCCGGGGCCCAGGCTTCCAGCAAAGCGCCGCAGACTTCATCCGCTTCGTCGCTGGAGCAGGGGCGGCCGTCAAAGTGCACGCCCACCACCGGTTTGCCCAGCTTGGCCAGTTCCCGCAGGAACTTTTCCTGGCAGGGGGGCAGGCCGATATCGGCGCTGTCAATGCCCTCGCCGGTAGTGGCGGCCATGTTCCAGCCGTAATGCCCGCCCAGGGTGCAGATGACCACATCCGCCTGCCGGGCTGCTTCCAGGGCTTCGGCAAAGGATTCCTCCCCGGTACCTGCGTAGGCGTAGCCCGGAGCGTAGGTGAAGTCCGTTTCGGGGCATTCCGCCTGCAAGGCGTCCAGAAGGGAGTGGATGCCGGGATAACACTGCCGCACCATGGGTTCGATGCCGGGATTTTCGCAGTGAACACGGGACCCGGGATAAGTTTCGGCCACGGCGTTCACCGCCACGGGGGAATCCGGTGCCACCGAGATGCCCGCCATGCTGATGGTGACGCCCAGAGAACTTTCCTTCATGCTCATGGCGTGATATCCGCCGAAGAGGGCCCGGGCACTGGCGGCGTGCCAGCCGATGACCGCCACCTTTTTGCCCCGCAGGTCCAGGGGCAGAATGCCGTCGTTTTTCAGCAGCACCAGGGATTCCTCGGCACTCTTGAGGGCCACCTGCCGGCCTTCTTCCAGGCCGTAGGCCCGGTCGGAAAGGTCCTCGGCCGGGAAGGGATGTTCAAACAATCCCAGACGGAACTTGGCCGTCAGCACCCGACGCACCGCTTCGTCCACCAGGTCGGCGCTGATTTTGCCGATGCGGATTTCTTCTTTCAGGGTATCGTTGTAGGCCTCGGCATTGGGCAGTTCCTGGTCCATGCCCGCTTCCAGCGCCAGGCGGCCGGACTCAGCGGCGCTGCCCGCCACATGGTGGACGGTCTCCAGCTGGCCCACCGAGCTGTAATCCGATACGGTGACTCCCGCGAAGCCCATCTCGTCCCGCAGCAGATCCCGGAACAAGCGGCGGCTGCCCACCACCGGTTCTCCGTTGATGGAAGCGTAGGAGTTCATCACGCTGCCCAGATTGCCCTCGGTGATGGCTGCCTGGAACGGCTTGGCGTAGACTTCCCGCAGTTCCCGTTCCTCAATGGAGGTGCGGGCGGCATGGATGCCCCCCTGCCCCGCCATAAAGCCCAGGAAATGCTTGGAACAGGCCATGGTCTGGTCATCCTTCTGCAGGCCCCGCACATAGGCCACGCCCATGGCGGAAGCCAGGGTGGGGTCTTCGCCGTAGCCTTCCCCCTGACGGCCGAAGCGGGGGTCCCGGCACAGGTCCAGCACCGGGGCCAGTCCCTGGGCAAAGCCCAGGGCGCGGGCCTGGCGGCCTGCAGTCTCTCCCAGTTCCTGCTGCAGCGCCGGGTCCCAGGTGGAAGCCTGGGCAATGCCGCAGGGGAAGGCGGTGGCATCGGTGATCAGCGGACCGGTGAGGGTCTCGATGTGGAAGATGGCGGGGATATGATGGGGGCTCTGGGCCATGATCTTTTCCTGGGTGGCGCGCACCATGGCCGCCGTTTCCTGCCGGTCCTTCATCATGGTGACCGCCAGGCTGGAGACCTGTCCCACACCGTAAGGATGGCAGGTTTCCAGCTTCTTGCCCATGAATCCGTCCATCATGGCCCAGCATTGCAGCTGCCCGAATTTTTCGTCCAGGTCCATCCGGGCCAGCAGGTCTTCCGCCCGTTCTTCGGGGGTGAGGGTCGTATCAAGATAGCGTTCCATTTCAGGCTTCCTTTCTGTTTTTGACAGGTTCGGTACAGGTGAAGGTGTATTCCCCGCTGCCCACTTGGCGGCAGCTGCCGTCGGGCAGGCGGATCTCCGCGTCGGTGTTGCAGGGGATCACCGTCGACAGGGTAAAGGTTCCGTCTTTGCGTTCCCAGCGCACCGCAGCACAGCCCTGTTCGGTTTCAAAGCTGCGCTGGGCCCAATGCATCCGGGGGTCCGGCCGGGGCTGGATGACCAGATGACGGAATCCCACCCCTTTCTGGTCCAGGCCCGCTACATGCCGGAACAGCCAGCTGTCCACCGTGCCGTAGGTATAATGGTTGAAGCTCTCCTTTTTGGGGGTACCGTCAGGCAGGTACATCTCCCAGCTTTCCCAGATTGTAGTGGCGCCCGCTTCCACCTGGGCCAGCCAGGAGGGCGCCTGTTTCTGGAACAGCAGGGTATAGGCCAGTTCTTCCCGGCCGCAGCGGCACAGGGCGTCCAGCAAATAGGGGGTTGGCAAAAAGCCCGTGTCCAGCCGGTCGCCGTTTTCGTGGATCAGGTCTTCCAGCCGGGCGGCGAAGGCCTCCCGCAGGGATTCCGGCACCAGATCAAAGGCGATCATCAGCACATAGGCCCCCTGACGTTCCACCTGCATCCGGCCTTCCGGGGTGATGAGGGCGGTGCGAATGGCCGCTTTCATGGCGTCCGCTTCCCGCTGGTAGTGGGCCTCGTCCTCCCGGCGGCCCAGCACCCCGGCGGCCCGGGCCATCTCCTGCACGGCCAACCAGCCGAAGATGGGCGCGGTGTAGGAAGCAGTGGCCGCCATAGTGGCAAAGATCTGTTCCTGGGGTTCCCCCGCCTGGCTGGGCACCAGCCACTCGCCGAACTGGAACCCGGTGTTCCACAGGCGTTCCTCCACCTCGTCGGGCCAGGTACTGCCCGGGGCATGCACCCGCGCCCGGGCGATGACATAATCCGCCCAGCCCTGCATGCTGGAGTACTGGCTGCGCAAAACTTCGGTGTTGCCGGTGACCCGGTACATGGCCATGGGCACCGTCACCGCAGCGTCCCCCCAGCCGGCGCTGCACACCGGGCCGCCGCAGCCGGTCTGTTCGCCCATGGTGATGCCGGAATAGTGGTAGATGGACACATCCGGCACCGTGAAAGGCACCGACCCGTTTTCCCGCTGGTCGGCGGCCAGGGATCGCAGCCATTGGGTGAGCAGCGGGGTCACGTCCTCATTGAGCAGGGCGGTTTCGGCATACAGGGAAATATCCCCCGTCCAGCCCGCCTTTTCCCGCTGGGGACAGTCGGTGGGAATGGAGATCATGTTGGCCCGCTGGCTCCAGCGGGTATTTTCATACAAACGGGTCAGTTCCGGGTCAGAGCAGGCAAAACTGCCCGCATCCCGGGTCCCGGTGGAAAGGACCACCGCCGTGAACTGTTCCGGGCGGGGGTCTTCCACCCCGGTCACCCGCAGATACCGGAACCCGTGGTAGGTGAAGCAGGCTTCATAGTCCCGCTCGATGCCGTCGCCGATGAATACATCCTTCTGCTCGGTCAGGCCCATGGCGGATTCCACATTATTGAAGTAGCAGCCCCGGGCGTCCACCGCCTCGAAGTGTTCCAGGGTGACAGAGTCACCGGGTCCCAGCGCCCCGTGGAACCGGGCACGCCCGGCCACCACCTGGCCGAAATCCACGATAGTCTCCCCTTTGGGGCTGGTGTAGACCCGCTTGGCGGGCAGTTCCAGCACCGGCAGCACCGGTTCGTCCAGCTGGGGGACCAGTTCCGCCCCGATGCCTTCGGTCCGCAGAGCGGGGGTCCACCCCTTCGGGTCAAACCCAGGGGCATCCCAGCCGGGGCAGGCCATGCGGGCGTCGTACAGTTCCCCGTCATAGAGGTCCGCCGCCCGCACCGGGCTTTCCCGGGTCAGCACCTGATCATCCGAACAGATTCGCACCCGGCTGCCGTCGGCGCAGTCCGCTTCCAGCTGGAACAGCACCGTGTGGTCGGGCTCCAGCCCGTCGATAGGAGGCATGGTCTGGGGGCAGCAGAACCA
>DXNX01000046.1 GCA_019413245.1 Oscillospiraceae bacterium | reverse complement strand
ACGCCTGGGTGGAGCGGGCGGTTTCGGCCTGGGTGGTGCGCAGCTGGTCGGCCAGCAGGTCGGTCTCGGATTCGATGACCTTTTGCAGGGTGCGGGCCAGCTGGCAGTCATCACTTTCCTCCCGGCTGCGGCGCAGGACCAGCACCAGCAGCACGGCCAGCAGGACATCGCCCACCAGGGCCAGGACCAGCAGAAGATAAATCAGCGGTTCCATATGTGTTGTATCTCCTCGTATGTGATGGGTTCAGTATACCACAGGAAACCGCCGGTTACAACCATTTGTTGTGTGCAGACAGTTTCATCAGCGCAGGCCCAGCCAGAAAATGACCGCAAAGCCCATGGCAATGAACAGGGCTCCCAGGATTTCGGCTTCGGCGCTGCGGCGTTCCACCACCTCGGGGGTGGCGGGATTGTACCAGATCTCCACCACGGTGCCCACGCTGTTGGGACGGTCCCCCCAGAAAGAATCGTTGGTGGGGGCCACATGGCGGATACCGTCGGGGGAGGTGAATTCCACCACATAGCAGTATCCCCCGCCCCGCTTGCGCTTGGACGCACCCTGACGGCGGCATTCCAGCACCCGGGCAGGCAGGCGCATACCGCCGCGGACCACGCGGTACTTTTCCCACAGGCAGGCGGCGCCCAGAACCACGAACACCGCACCCAGCACACAGTAAATCAAATTCAGGACAGTCATAGCAGGTACCTCCCGCTCAGTTCAGGGCAAAGCTGCCTTCCAGCGCCAGATACTGGTCGAACAGCAGACGGCTCACACGCCCGCCGTACAAAAAGGCAGGGTGGTCGTTGACTTCCAGCTTGTTGGCAAAATTCTTGCACATCAGCACCACCACATAGTCGCCGTAGGGGGTGTGCACCAGACCGCCGTCATTGCGGCAGGCATCCATGCTGCCGCTCTTGCTGGCGGTGTAGATCAGGTCCGGGTCGGCGCCGGATTCCTCGGCGTCGGTATAGTAGGGGGGCAGATTTCCGGCCAGCATGGTGTTGTAGTGCTGCTGGCGCAGGATGGTGCGCATGGCCTCGCTGGCAGCTTTGCTGACCAGTTCACCCTTGGCCAGCAGAGCGAAGAAACGGCCCATATCCCGGGGGGTGATGGTGCCCAGAGGCTCGCCCCAGTTGTCCGAAGCCAGGCGGCGGTGCAGGGTGGTGGAAGCACAGCCGATGGACCGGATGAAGGCGTTGATGGTATCCAGCCCCAGGTAATCAATGAGCATGTTGGTGGCGATGTTGTCACTGCAGATGATCATGAGGGTGGCCACATCGGTGGCCCGCAGCTGCGCCCCGGGGCCCAGGGAGCGGATCATGCCCGAACCGTCCACAAAGTGCTTTTCCTCATAGGTCAGCACTTCGTCCAGGCGGGCCTTGCCCTGTTCCGCCTGGTCGTACAGGCAGCCCAGCACAAAAATCTTGATGGTGGAGGCGGATTCAAAGGGTTCATCGGCACCGCGCTCCACCACATGGCCGCGCAGGTCGTCGGCGTACACACACATGGTGGCGTCCAGACCGCAGAGTTCGGCGTCGATGCGTTTTTCCAGAGTCAGAGAAGGATGAGGCATGGGGGTTCTCCTTTGCTTGTCGGATTACAGGTTTTCGGCAAAGAACCGGGCGGCATTGTCCCAGAAGATCTTTTCCACCTGGGTTTCGGTCAGGCCGGCCTTGCACAGGCCCTCGGCCAGACGGGGCATATCCTGGGCACCGGCGATCTCCAGCTCGCCGCCGATGCCGTCGAAGTCGCTGCCCAGGGCCAGGGCATCCTCGCCCGCCAGATTCATAATATATTGGGCATGGCGGGCCATGTCGGTCACACGGCTCTTCAGGTCGTGGCGCTGGGGGCTGTTATCCAGGAAGGCCGGGCAGAAGTTCAGCCCGATGAGGCAGCCCTTCTCCCCCATAGCCCGCAGCAGGTCATCGGGCAGGTTACGCACATGGGGGCAGCAGGCCCGGGCGTTGGAGTGACTGGCCACAAAGGGACGGGTGCTGTATTGCAGCACGTCCCGGATACCTGCGTCGGACAGGTGGGCCACATCCACCAGCATGTGCAGGCGTTCCATCTCCCGCACAAAGGACACACCGCACTCGGTCAGGCCGCCGGTGGTGTTGGGAGCTACCGGCCAGGTATCCTCGTTGTAATCGGGGCCCACGTTGGGTTCGGCCAGCTCGTTCTTATGGTTCCAGGTCAGGGTCATCATCCGCACGCCCAGACGGTAAAAGTCCCGCAGGACAGCCAGATCCCCGTAGCAGGTGCCGCCCTCCTCCACCGTCAGCATAGCGCCGATGCGGTGGTCGTCGGCCAGCTTCTTCACATCCTCGCCGGTGCGCACCCAGACCAGGTCATCCGGGTATTGGGCCAGCAGGTTGTGAAAGATGTCCATCTCCTGCAGCGCGGTGTGCATGGGGTCTTCGGGCGCACCCAGGTCCACAAAGCAGGCAAAGCACTGCAATCCGTAGCCCGACTGCTTCAGCCGCTGCAGGTCGATCATCAGGTCATTGTGTGCAAAGCTCTTGGGGGCGCCGTTCAGTTGGGCGTGGCGCAGTTCGGAAAGGGTATCGCAGTGCAGGTCCCAGACTTTCACGGCTTACACCTCCCCAAAGCCGGGTACACCGGTGATGCCGATGCCCGGGGTCTCGTTCATGAGAATGCGGGGGCCTTCGTACACAGGGCCGCCGGTGTAGGGGTCCACGCTGCACAGGCTGGGGCCGTCCAGGTCAATGCGGGTAATGACCGACCGGGCCGCCGCCAGATGAGCCGCCGCCGAGACCGCCAGCTTGCTTTCCAGCATGCAGCCCATCATGCACTCCACGCCGTAGACTTCCGCCGCGGAGCAGATCTTCAGGGCCTGCCAGATGCCGCCGGTCTTCATGAGCTTGATGTTGATCATATCGGCGGCGTGGCGCTGCAATACGTTCAGCGCATCCGCCGGGGAGAAGACGCATTCGTCCGCCAGGATAGGCGTGGCCACCCGGTTGGTGATGTATTCCAGGCCGTCAATATCGTGGGCGGGCACCGGCTGTTCCACCAGTTCCGGGTCCACACCGGCGTCCTCCAGAGCGGTGATGATGCGCACCGCCTGCTTGGCGGTCCAGCCCTGGTTGGCATCCACCCGCAGGGAAATGTCCGGACCGACGGCTTCCCGGATGGCTTTCAGGCGGGGAATATCGGCCAGGCCTTCCTTGCCCACCTTGATCTTCAGCACATGAAAGCCCTCCGCCACGGCAGATTTGGCATCGGCCACCATGACCGGCACCGGATTCACCGAGATGGTCAGATCGGTTTCGATGGTATTGCGGGCACCGCCCAGCACCTTGTACAGGGGTTTGCCGCAGCTCTGGGCAAACAGGTCATACACGGCCATATCCACGGCGGCTTTGGCGCTGGTGTTGTGCACCATGCAGCGCTCCAGTCTGGTCATGACCGCGTCCAGGTCCTCCACTTCCATGCCGGTGAGGGCCGGGGCGATGAATTCCTCGATGGCGGTATGCAGGGAACCCAGGGTCTCGCCGGTGATGACGGCGGTGGGCGGCGCTTCGCCGTAGCCTACCGCGCCGGTATCGGTTTCCACCCGGACAAGAAGGTCGTGGACGCTGTCCACCGTGCGCAGTGCCGTCTTGAACGGGGTGCGCAGGGGGATCTGACATTCGGTGGTGGTGATGTTGGTGATTTTCATACGATACACCTGCTTTTCTTTCTCTATATGTAGGGCGGGCTCTCTCAGCCCAGCAGATCGGCAAATTCGGAGAGGGCGTGGCAGACGGTGCCGTCGTACCCCACCATGGGCACAGCCGCGGCCAGGGCGTTGAGCACCGATTCCTCGGCGGCTTCGGCGGCAGCCAGGAACAGCGGGTCCATCTTGTCCTCGTTGAAGACGGCGCGGGTGGCGATCTCGGCGTTTTCGCCCCGGTGGATGTCGTGGGCGGTGGTGAAGCCGATGGTGATGTCGCCGCTGCCGTGGCCCCAGTAGCTGCCCACCCGGGCCAGACCTGCGGCGCACCGGCGGCAGACACGGCCCAGCTGGCGGCTGGACAGGGGCAGGTCGGTGGCCAGCACCAGAATGCAGCTGCCCTTGTCCTCCGGGCGGGGTTCGCCCTGGATACGGCGGCGGATCTCCGCCCCCACATGGCGGCCCAGGATATTCAGTTCCGAAAGCTGACCGTGATTGCACAGGGCCAGCACCCCGATGCAGAAATCCCGTCCGGCCACCGTGACCATCCGGCTGGCCGAGCCGATACCGCCTTTGAGTTCGTGGCAGATCATGCCGGTACCAGCCCCCACACAGCCCTGTTCAAAGTCCGGGGAGGCCGTTTCAATGGCATGGAATACTTCCCGCCGGCCAACGACCCGGTCGGTGATGTCGCTGAGGGTGCCGTCGTTGCATTCTCCCACCACCGGGTTGAAGCTGCGCAGCTTGTCCCCTTTGGCGGCACAGGCATCGGCGGTGTACTGCACCAGGGCGTCGTATACCAGGCCCACGTTCAGGGTGTTGGTCAGGGCGATGGGGCTTTCCAGCTGGCCCAGTTCCTGAATCTGCACAAGGCCTGCCGTCTTGCCGAAGCCGTTGATCACATGAGCCGCAGCGGTACAGCGGTGGGCGTATATATTCTCCCGGGGTAGGATGACGGTGACGCCGGTATGATGATTGCCGGCATTGACGGTGGTATGGCCCACCCGGACCCCGGGCACATCGGTGATGGCGTTGCGGGGACCGGCGGGCAGATGCCCGGGCACCAGGCCGTAATCGCGGATGGTGGGCATGGATACACTTCCTTTCAAAAGGCAGATATGATAAAATAAGGAAAATCACAAGTCCCGGCCCCGCCGGGCGGGGAGGAACCCATGACCGAAATTTTGCTGAACGTGCCCCAGATCCTGCAGAACCCGGAACTGCCCAACGGGTGCGAGATCACCAGCTGCTGCGAGGTGCTGCGGTATCTGGGCTTTGACGCCGACAAGTGCGACCTGGCGGACCACTACCTGCCCCGCAGCGAGCGCTGGTACGGCGCTGACCCGGATGCAGTCTACATGGGCGACCCCCACAAGGACGACGGCACCCCCGAGGAGGGCTACTACTGCTTTGCGGGGCCCATCGTCAAGGCGGCCGACGCGTATCTGGCCCGCCACGGCGGCGGATACACCGCCCGGGACCTGACCGGGGCCGAGGAAGCCGACCTGGTGGAGCAGCTGGAAAAAGGGCGGCCGGTGATCTTCTGGGCTTCCCTGCATTTTGAGGATATCCGTTTTGCGGATGTGGAGCCCTATCCCCTGCCAGGCGGCGGGGTGCACCGGGTATTTCACACTCTGCACTGTATGGTGCTGTGCGGGGCGAACGACACCCATTTCACGGTGGCGGACCCGCTGGATTTCAACCGCACCGTGCCCCGCGACCGCTTCATGCGGGTGTACCGTCAGCTGGGCAGCCGGGCCGTGGTGCTGGTCAAGGACGGCGAAGCCCTGTAATGCCCCCGATGAGGAGGCGCAAGAAGGTCGGACTCAGGGCTGTACGCTGACAATATCATACCCCGCCCGCCGTAAAACTGCAAGGTTTTTACGGCGGGCGGGGTATTGTTATTCTATAGGGTTGGTTACAGGGGCAGGAACTGCAGCACGATGCCGCACACAGAACCGCCGCCCCACAGGATGCCGGTCATGAACAGGTTCTGTTTCCAGCTGGGATTGACCCGCCAGAGCACGGCCAGGCCGATGCCGGCGCCGGCGCAAAGCCCGGCAAACAGGCTGCCGAAGCTGATAGCCCCCTGGGCATACAGCTGGGCCAGCAGCACACTGGCCGCACAGTTGGGGATCAGGCCCACCAGCGCAGCGGCCATGGGCTGGAAGATGCCCATACCGGTGAGGAAGGAGGTGATGGTGTCCTCACCGATGAGCTCAAAGGCAAACCCGATGAGGAAGCTGAACAGCAGGATGAAGAGGAAAATTTCCACCGTATGGCGCAGGGCTGCCAGCAGAATACCGCTGTGTTCCTCGTGCTCCTCGTGGCAGTCGATGTCCTCGGCATGGCCCGCATAGCCGCCGTACAATCCGGCGGGCAGGACCTTGCGCAGCGGCACATCCAGCAGGAAGCCGCCCACCACACCGGCCACCACCTTGCCGATGAGCAGCAGGGGCAGGGTGCCCCACAGACTGGGTTCGGCGGCCAGCAGGGGGACAGCCTCATCACTGGTGGCCACAAAGACAGCCAGCAACGCGCCGGGGGTGATGACCCGGCTGGCGTACAGGTTGGCGGCCAGGGCCGAGAAGCCGCATTGCGGCACACAGCCCAGCAGCGCGCCGGGCACAAAGCCCCAGCGGCCGCTGCCGGCCAGGGCGTTCTCGATGCGCTCACCGTGGTGGCGTTCCAGCCATTCGATGAGCAGGTAGGCCAAGAACAGGAAGGGCAGCATCTTGATGCTGTCTTCAAAAGCATGCTCAATGGTATGCAGGATGATGTTTTCCATGTGTGTTCCTTCTTGGTAGCGTGATGGTAGAAGTGGAAACCGGCAGCAAGCGGTGCCGCCGTGACGGTACGGTCAGGCCCGACGGCCGGACACAAAAAGCCAGGGGCGTGAGCAGCGTCCCTGGAAACAGAAAGGTTCAGTCTTCGGCTTCAAACCGACGCAGCAGCCGCACCGCCTCGCGGACCTTGTCCGCCGGGATACGGGTGCGGAAACGCTCCATGCTGCGGGCCGAGAAAGGCACCGTGTCGGTGAAGGATTCAAACCCAAGGAAGTATTGCAGATACGGGCTTTCCCGGATGAGGGCCACGGTCTCCCGGTCGGACACACCGCAGGCAGCCCGGACGATCAGGCAGCCGTAGGCCACCCGCGCGGGGACCGCCACCTTGCCCACATGGCCGAAGTGACCGCTGTATTCTTTTTCAAACGCATCCCAGTTGATGGCAGCGGCCAGGCGGACCCAGCGGTTGCGCTCGGCCAGTTCGCCGTGATAGGGCGGCAGATAATCATAAATGCTCATCTGCTGTTCGCTTGTGCGGTACAAAAGACCACGCTCCCTTTATAGTTAATCAATAACGCTGCAGCATGGGGAAAACCAGAGCCAGCACGGCCCAGGCTACCTGATACAGGACCAGACCGGGCAGCGGCAGGGCCGCAATGCCGCCGGCCAGGACCATGATGACGGCCAGCACACAGGAAAGCAGCACCGACACCGACAGGATCATGGCGGCTTTGCGTTCGCCTTCGGCGGCACCGGCAGCGGCTTCCAGGCCGCCCACATAGCTGACGAAACTGCCCAGATGCAGCATGTTGCCCTCGCTTTCGGGCAGCCAGGCAATGGCCGGTTCCAGCGCTTTGCGCGCCGTGCCGTCCAGCACACGCACCGTACCGGTGGGCAGGGTGTAAGCGGCTTCCAGCAGGGCTTCGTCACAGTTGAAGTCGTCACAGTCCACGATCAGGGACATGCCGCTGCGGCGCAGGCTGTCCAGCACGGCGGCGGTATCAGGCTCGGCCTGGTAGACCACCTGGAACATACTGTACAGCTTGCCGGATACGGCCAGGTAGATGACCCGGCGCTGGTTCACGGTGTGGCGCTGTTCGTATTCCAGGCTGGGCACCGCGATGTCAAACTTTTCCATCAGGCGGCGGTTGCCGGCCAGCACCCGCTGGCCCTTGACCCAGCCCACATAGCCCATGCCGTAGACGGTTTCGAAGTCATCCACCTTATCCAGCAGCTTGCGGTTGTCCCCGATCATGCCCAGGAACACCTCCCGCAGCGTGGGGGCGCCTTCCGCCATCATGGAAGCCGCATAGATAATGGCACGGTCGATGTTTTCCTTCTTGACCGGCTTGATGCCGCAGAGCTTGACGCAGCCTTTGGGGAACAGGTCCTGGGTGGAGACCTGGATCACATTGATGCGGCCCAGCTGGCGGATGTCACGCCAGCCGGGGATGACCGCTCCCACCTGGGCAGCGCTGCGCTGCATCAGACGGGCGGGCAGAGCACTGAGCAGCGTACCTGCCAGAGGTGCCCCCAGACAGAGCACCGCCGCCATGGCCGTGAACGCCATGCCGGGGTCCTTGCGGTACACCAGCGTGAACAGCAGCGCCACCAGCGCCACGCCCCCCACCAGACGACCCAGCTGCTGCTGGTTTTTATCCGAAGTGCGGTGCGAGCTGCTGGAAGACAAAAAGTCCTTCATCAGCTGGGTGGGACGGCTGACCAGAACGCTGGGACGGGGCTGGTCCAGCCCGCGGGTCACAGCCCGCAGAATGCCCGCGTCTTTCAAACGGTAAGCCACCGCGTGGTCCACCTTGGCGCTGACCAGCTGGAAGTTTTCCCGCGTGGTGATGGCATCCAGCCGCTTGCCCAGGGCATTGAAGCAGAGCACCAGCGCCGCAGGCCCGCCCAGCAGGCAGAGCTTGTCGGGCGCGTACCAGTCGGGCTGAATCAGGAAAACCACTAGCTGGATGACCGCGCCCACCGCCGCCAGAGCGGACAGGGTATCGGCGGTGGGGCCTTTGACCAGGCCTTTCACGCCCTCCAGCATGGTACGCCAGTTCAGTGCACAGCAGAACAGCAGCAGCACCAGCATGGTGGCCAGCAGCGGTGTAGCGCCGGCTTTCGGGTCCAGCGGTGCGGGCATGGGCAATGCGCCGCCGGCGGCAATGCCCAGGTACAGCATCACGACCGCTGCCACGGCAGACACGATGGCCGCCGTGGTGAGCAGCAGGATCTGATTGTTCAGGTCACGGCGCACGACCGGGGCATCTTCCAGATGCTCATATTCCCGATGGCGGGAAGGCCGTGCGGAATCTTCTTCTTCAAAGGGCGGTTCGGATTTTCCGCCGTCCTGTTCCTCATCGTCCGGTTTACCGGTCAGACGGATGCCCGCCTTGGTGCGCTGGCCGGTGGGTTCCTCCTCCGAAGTATCGGTCAGGATACCGGCAGCCTTGGCAAAGCGATCCTCGGATGCGTCGCCGCCCTCTTCTTCATTGATGGACTGTTCAATGCCCTTCACAAAGGCACCTGTATCCGAGCGCGGCCGGGGCTGGGCGTCCAGCTGGGCCATGAAATCCACCGTATCGGGGCTGATCTCATGGGTGCCTGCATGGGCCAGGTCCGCCGCAAAGGCAGAGGTATCCTCCTCGGTGCGTCCGGCAGCAATGTCGGCCAGGCGCACTTCCCCGGTCATGGACACCGCCTGATCCCGGGAGATCTCCTCAAAGGTATCTTCCCTGGCAGAACGGACGGCCGGCTGCTCTGCGGGCGGCATTTCCGCCGGGACAGCGGATTCCGGCTGCGGTTCCGGCTGAGCGGGTTCCTCCTGCCGGGGCTGCGGAGCCGGTTCGGCCGTCTGCACCTGCGGTGCAGGCTGGGCCGTTTTCTGCGGCTGTGTCACCGGCTGCGGACGGGGCGCTGCCTGTGCGGCACGGGCCGCCATTTTTGCCGCCGTAGCCGATGCGATCTCCAGATCTTTCAGGAAATCTTTCGTATCCTCGACTTCCTCTTCTTCCCCGATGGAAACGTTGAAAGGAGCAGTAGATGTAACAGCCGCCGTGGAAGTCATGACCGGTTCGCCCACCGGCTCCCCGTGGGTCTCCTCCACCGGCGGGATCTCAGCCGTGCGGGCCAGCTTCTGGCCGGGGGTAAATTCTATAGTGTTGCGCTTTTTCCGGTAGACGGTACCGGTGGCTCCGGAGGCGGAACCGCCGCGCAGGGCATCCCGGATACCGCTCAGGGTCACACTGACCGTACCGCCGGAATGGCGGGGAGCCGCCGGGGCACCGCCGCCCATATGGTGGGAGTGGTAGACCTTTTTCTGTACGGCCGGTTCTTCCTGCTCAGGTTCCGGGGCTGGTGTCTGGCTGACAGGTGCCGCTTCCCCGTCGTCATACTCATCGGCATCGTCGATGTAGTTTTCTGCGGGCTGGGGTTCCGGGTTCTGATAGGTTTCCTCCGGCTCGGCGGCTTCCTCCGGCTCCTGCGGCTGGGGCGCCGCTTCTTCCCGGCGGCCGCCCAGTGAAACATTGATGGGCACGAACTGACCGGAATCCTCCGCACGGCCCAGGCCGAACAGACCGCGCTTGCGGCGGGCGGCAGGGTCACGGAGTTTGCCGTCTTCCCCGGGCAGAACAGCGGCCGTTTTGCCAAAGAACTGCTGGAACTGTTCCTTGCCTTCATTCAGGGCATGGGTATTGGCATGGTCGGCACCGGGGGCCATCTTGAGAAGGAAATTCTTGATGACGCTGGTGCTGGTGGTATCCCCGGGGGATTCCTCATTGGATGTCTTTTTCGGGCGGGAATCGGCTGTCGGCTGCGGGGCGGCCGGCTGTGCCTGTACAGGCTGGGCCGCCTGGCGGACCGGCTGCGCAGATGCCGCTGGCTGTTCCGCGCGGACAGCAGGCTGTGCCGGGCGGGATGCCGCCGGGGCGGACTGCTGGGGCTGGACCGGCTGCCGGGTGCGGGGCGCCGAAGCCGCCTGCGGGCGGGCTGCGGCGGAAGTCTGGGCCGGACGGGCTGCCGGCTGCACCGAATCCGGGCTGCCTGCGGCCTGCGCCTTGCGCGGAGACTTCTTTTTCAGCAATTTCATGCTGGGCAGGTCCCCCAGCAGATCATCCAGCACCGCAGTCGAAAAGCGGTCTTCGGCGGCGCCGCCGCTGACCTCGACCTGGGGCATATCTTCTTTTCCGATAGGTCCCAGCGGGTCCTGGGAGGTTCCGGGCGCGGCAGTGTCGATGCCCACACTTTTCAGGATCTCATCGACTTTCTTTTCATTAACACTGTCACGCACACCATCCCGGGCCTGCTGATGACTCAGCTCTTCCAGGATGCGCTCCACAGAATCGTTGGTGCGTTTGCTTGGCATATCCTTCTCCCCTTCCCTGCCCGCTGCGCGGGCGGCGCCGAAGTCCGGCGATCAGTGCCCGCGGCGGCACTGCATGATATGATACAAAAGGATTCCGGCGGCTACCGACACGTTGTAGCTGTCCACGCCGCAGTCCCCCGCGGCCATGTCCAGCGTGACGGCGCCGTCGCACAGTTTTTTCGTCAATGCCGAAGGGCCGCTGCCCTCGCTGCCCATAACCAGCGCGATAGAACCGGTCAGGTCGGTGCGGGCCGGCGATTCGCCGCCCAGGTCGGCACAATATACAAAGACGCCCCGCTCTTTCAGGGTGCGGATGGCCTGGGCCAGATTGGGTACCCGGGCCACCGGGATGCGGGCGGCTGCCCCGGCGCTGGCTTTCATGACAGTACCGGTAACGCCCACGCTGCCCCGACGCGGGATGATCACGCCATGAGCCCCGCACAGCAGCGCCGAGCGCAGGATGGCGCCCAGGTTGTGGGGGTCCTCAATGCCGTCGCACAAAACCAGGAACGGCGGCTCGCCCTTTTCTGCGGCGATGTCCAGCAGGTCTTCCAGATCCGCATACTGGATGCGGGCGGCCCAGGCCGCGATCCCCTGGTGGTCGGGGGTGCCGCAGAGCTTCTGCAGCTTGCCCGACGGCACCCGCTTGATGACCGCTCCGGCCTGCTTGCCCAGAGCAGTGAAGTAGGACACGGTCCGCGGGTCCAGGTTGTCGGCCAGCAGCAGGGTATCCACCCCGGTGCCGGCACGCAGCAGCTCCGTGACGGGATTCTTGCCCCAGACGAGGGTGTCGGGGCTTTCGGATGTATTGGTTCGGTTGTCCGGGCGTTCCGGTTTGTTCATCATGGTTCCTCCGGCGGGGCAGCAGGGCCGCACCCGTGATTTTTTGGGGCCGCAGACAAAATGGGTCTTGTGCGGCAATTATACGGATATAGTATACCACAAAGACGGGGACTTTGTCACCTGCCAACCCGCGTCAAAAGTACAGATTTTTTGCTTTTTTGCGGGCACGGTTTTTCGCTGAACCGCGCTTTATACGAAGCGTAATTCCACCATCCGCCGAGTTCATTGTTGAAAACTCTGTGGAAAGCGTGGAAAACCCGTCCGCCATGGGATTTTTCCACCAAATGGAAGTGAGTTTTCCACAGCCTGTTGAAAATTTTTCCACATAACAGTTCGGATAAACCCCTGTGTCAAGTTGGCAAAACACTGATTTTACCGCCAAAACCCGGGATTTTTCTCACAAAATGCCCAAGGATTTCCAGGGTAATTCCCTCTTCGCATCGCCCGGGGTGAAAAGTTCATCCGGGCCCCTGTATGCCCGCACAAATCCCCGGGGTCGGGCATTTTTTCCCGGTTTCTACTGCCGTTTTCCGGCACGGAACAGCTGCCCGTGTCCGACGGCCACAACATCGTTTTTTCACTTTTTATCGCAAAAAATGTCCATTTCTCCCCATGGAAAATATTTTTGTTGCTTTTTTGTCAATGTCAGGCTATAATGATGCTATACCCTATGACGCGCGGGGCGCTCGGCTCCGCGCGGGTTTTTCCTGCAACGGAAACAGAAGAACATTGGGAGGTATCTTCTATGCTGGTAAACGCAACCAATATGCTGCTGAAAGCACGCGACGGTCACTATGCCGTCGGTCAGTTCAACATCAACAACCTGGAATGGACCAAGAGCATCCTGCTGACTGCGCAGGAAATGAACAGCCCCGTCATCCTCGGTGTTTCCGAGGGCGCCGGCAAGTATATGACCGGTTTCAAGACCGTGGCCGCCATGGTCCGCGCCATGGATGAGAGCCTGGGCATCACCGTTCCCGTGGCTCTGCACCTGGACCACGGCACCTATGAGGGCGCCAAGGCCTGCGTGGCCGCCGGCTTCACCTCCATCATGTTCGACGGCAGCCATTATCCCATCGACGAAAACGTTGCCAAGACCACCGAGCTGGTCGCTCTGGCTCATGACCACGGCCTGTCCATTGAAGCCGAAGTCGGCTCCATCGGCGGCGAGGAAGACGGCGTCATCGGCGCCGGCGAAGTGGCCGATCCCGCTGAGTGCGCCAAGATCGCTGCCCTGGGCATCGATTTCCTGGCTGCCGGCATCGGCAACATCCACGGCAAGTATCCCGCCAACTGGAAGGGCCTGGACTTCGACGCTCTGGACAAGATCCATCAGGCTACCGACAACATTCCTCTGGTCCTGCACGGCGGCACGGGCATCCCGGCCGACATGATCCGCAAGGCCATCACCCTGGGCGTTTCCAAGATCAACGTCAACACCGAATGCCAGCTGAGCTTCGCTGACGCCACCCGCAAGTACATCGAAGCGGGCAAGGACCTGCAGGGCAAGGGCTTCGACCCCCGCAAGCTGCTGGCTCCCGGCGCCGAGGCCATCAAGGCCACCGTGCGCGAGAAGATCGAGCTGTTCGGCTCTGCCAACAAGGCCTGATCTTTCCTGTAATCAAAAGCACCCGGAGCGGGTCCGCCACAGCGGCGGGCCCGCTCCTTTTTTGTATATAAAAAGCCGGAAGGTTCTGTCCTTCCGGCTTTTTCTCTTATAAAAGGATTCAGGCGGACGCTTCCGCCTCGTGTCCGCGCATGCGCAGGAAGTACAGCGGAACTTCAAACAGCAGCATAACGATCCAGCCGCCCGCACAAGCAAAGGCGATGCCGTAAATGCCCACACGGGGCGCCAGCAGCACCGTGAAGACCACCCGCAGGGAGGTCTGGATAAAGGTTCCCGCCAGGGTGATGCCCATGCGGCCCATGCCGCGGTAGTATCCCTGGAATCCGTTGGTCATGGCAGGCAGGATATAGAACACCGCCATGGCGGCCAGATACTGGCTGCCCAGGGCCGTGACCTGTGCGGCTCCCTCTCCCGACACGAACAGAGAGACAATGGGCTCCCGGAAAAGAGCGGTGATGCTGCCGATGAGGAGCCAGTAGCAGAATTCCATGAGCAGCCCCGCCCGGAACCCGGCCCGGATACGGTCATACCGCTTTGCGCCCCGGTTCTGGGCAATAAAGGTAGTGATGCCCTGGGCCACGCTCTGTTCCGGGATACAGGCAAAATCATCCATGCGGGTGACGGCGTTGTAAGCAGCCATCACATCCACGCCCAGCAGGTTCACCTGCCCCTGGATCAGCACCTTGCCGATAGGCTGGCAGGCCTGCTGCAGAGCAGTCACGCTGCCATAGCGCATGGTCCGGCCCAGCAGCGGGCGGTCGATGCGCCATTCCTCCCGCAGGGGGCAGAGATCCGGCAGGCGGCGCACCAGATACACCGCCGCCAGCAGTGCACTGACGCCCTGGGCCACCACGGTAGTAGCCGCCGAGCAGGCGATGCCGAAATCCAGTGCCCCGATGAACACCAGGTCCAGAACCACGTTCAGAAGAGAAGAAAAGATCAGGAATCGCAAAGGCGTTTTGGCATCGCCCACGCTCTTGAGTCCCGCCGCCAGGGCGTTATAAAAACAGGTGAACGGTGCCCCCACAAAGGTGATGCGCAGATACACCACCGTCATGGCAAAAATGTCGTCGGGCACAGCCTGCCAGCGCAGAATCTGCGGGGTGAACAGGATGCCCAGAACCGCCACCGCCAGGGAGAACCAGGCCCCGGCGATGAGGGTGGTGGCCAGTTCCTTGCGCAGCTGTTCCCGGTCCCGGGCGCCGAAAAATTCACTCATCAGCACCCCGGCCCCGATGGTGACGCCGGAAATAGCCAGAATGACCAGGTTCATCACCGGGGCGGCAGCACCTTCCGCTGCCAGGGCATTCTTGCCGATGAAACGCCCCACAATGATGGAATCAGCCGCATTATAGGCCAGCTGAAACCAGTTGCCCAGCATTAAGGGCAGTGCATACTGCCAGAGATGACGGTACGCACTGCCCCGGGTCATATCATTCATATTTGTACGGCCCCCTGCCCCGCGCTTTTACCGGGAACGCCGGGCGTCGCGGTCCGCTTCGGTCTCGCGCTCAATGTAAATGGGACGATGCTTGACCTCCAGATACGTCTTGGCCAGATATTCGCCCACAATGCCCAGGCAGAACAGCTGCACACCGCTGCACAGCAGCATGATGCAGACCATGCTGGGCCAGCCGGAAGTGGGGTCACCGAAAACCAGGGCCCGCACCACCACAAAGATGATGCCCACAAAGGCCGCCAGGCAGAAGATCACACCGGCGCCCGCCGCAATGACCAGCGGCGCGGTGGAAAAGCCCACGATACCCTCGATGGAGTACTTGAACAGGCCCCAGAAGTTCCATTTGGTCTGACCGGCCACACGCTCGATGTTTTCGTAATCGAACCACTTGGTCTTGAAGCCCACCCAGCTGAAAATGCCCTTGCTGAAGCGGTTGTACTCGGCCATGGAGAGCACCGCGTCCACCATTTTGCGGCTCATGAGCCGGTAATCCCGGGCGCCGTCCACGATCTCGGTGTCGCTGAGGCGGTTGATGATCTGATAGAACTTGCGGGCAAACCAGCTGCGCACCGGGGGTTCGCCCTTGCGGGTGGTACGGCGGGTGGCAGCACAGTCAAAATCGCCGGTGAGCAGGGAATCCAGCATCTGGGGCAGCAGCGCCGGCGGGTCCTGCAGGTCGGCATCCAGGGTGGCGACATAATCGCCCCTGGCCGCTTTCAGGCCCGCATAGATGGCGGATTCCTTGCCGAAGTTGCGGCTGAAGGAAACATAGCGGACGCGGGGGTCACGGTCATGCAGTTCCCGCGCCACGCGCAGGGTACCGTCCTTGGAGCCGTCATCCACAAAAATAAATTCAAAATCGGCGCCATGACTGGTTTTCATTTCGGCTGCCACACGGGACGCCTCCTGATAAAACAGCGGCATGGCTTCCTCTTCATTGTAACTGGGCACAACGAGGGAAATCAACATAGTGGGGAAACCACCTTTCGAGTGAAACTTTCTCTTATTATACAGCAGACGGTCGGCCGGTGCAACGGGTCAGAAGCAGACAAGCAGGTATCCGTCCTGTCTGGTGACGCCGGCGGGCAGGGTCTCGGCCAAAGCGTCCCCTGCCGCCTGCTGTTCGGCGGTGGGACGGGCATAGGAATGGCCCAGCTCTTCCATAAGCAGGTACATCTGTTCATGGCTGCCGAAGGCCGTCTGTGCCCAGTTGATGACCAGGGTCTGGGGGTTTTCGTACCGGTACAGGATGCCCTGGGGACCGTCCAGCGCCGTGGCAATGACCCACGCCGCCGTGTAGGACGGGCTCCCCGCCGGAATCTCAGCCCTGGCTTCCAGCTCGGGGGAAAGTTCGATCTCCCCTGTAAAGACCACCGGCAGGGTACCGGCGGGGTCCAGGCTTTCCAGGTCGGCGGCGGTCTGCTCCAGGATGGACTTTTCGTACTGCCAGCGGTCCCGGTCAAAGCGCAGGTCGTCGGTCAGGGCCCATCCTTCCACGCCCAGCAGAGCCACGGCCAGCACCGCACAGAGGCCGGTCAGCGGTGGTTTACGGCTGTCCAGGGCCTTGCCCAGCCACAGCCAGGCCACGAAGGGCACAAATACCCCGAAGCACTGGCAGGCCCGAGCCATCTGGGAACCGGTGCCCTGCAAAAGTCCCAGGGAAAACTGGGAGAGCAGCAGGCACAGCGCCCACAAACGGCGGCCGCGGCGGGGCGCCGCCCACACCACCAGGGCCAAACAGGCCAGCAGGAGCAGAGCCAAGGCCGGAACGGCCAGCGCCTCGGCCCCGTATTTGGTCAGAAATTCCCGCAGCGGGATGAGAATGGCATCCCGGACGCTCTCCCGCCGAAACCAGAAGATGGTCTTGGAAGCGCTGCCGTTTTCCCCGCTCACGCCCGTAAGGGCACACAGGGCGGCAGCGGCGCCGCTGCGCAGCACAAGAC
>DXNX01000045.1 GCA_019413245.1 Oscillospiraceae bacterium | reverse complement strand
AGCTCGTAGAAATCCCGGTAATCCAGCTGCAGCACATAGGCCCCGGGACGGCGCAGCAGCTCGTCCCGGCCGATGAGCACCGCCCTTTCGGGCACGGCGTGGCCGCACACCGTTTCGGCATACACGCACAGGGGGTCCTGGGGGTAGAAGGCGGCCAGGTAATCGGCCTGCACCGCATCCAGGACCAGGCGGCGGTTCTGCCGGGCCAGCCGTTCGGTGAGGTTGTGGATGCGCTCCACATTGCGGTTGTAGGGGTTGACGACCACCAGCCCCGGCGCTTCGGCGCAGAAGGCGGCGGTCTCTTCCAGCAGGTCGGCCTCGGTGCGATCATGGGGGTCGGGGGCGGTCAGGGACAGCATATCCACATCCCCGAAGCTGACGGTGACCCCCTCGGTGATGAGCACATCTGCCCCCCGGCAGGCTTCGCCGAAGGCGGCGGTGCGGTCGGGGTGGTAGCCGTGGAAGCGGTAATCCCCCGTATAGCAGATGGTGCCGTCGGGGGTGCGGATGAGGAAGCCGCAGGCCCCCACGCAGTCATGGTCGATGAGCAGGACCTGCACGGTGATGTCTTCCACCGAGAAGGACTGCCCGTCGGGCACGCCGATGCAGGAGGGATGTTCCCGGAAGGTCAGGTCGCTCTGCGCCGCCAGACGGCGGTAGAGGGTTTCAGATTCCTCGGTCATGTACACCGGGATGCGGGGGTCCAGCATATCCAGCCCGCCCATGTGGTCGATGTGCATGTGGGAAATCAGGAAGAAATGGGGCTTTTCTGTCTCGCCGTAAGGCACCAGTCCCAGGTCGGCGGCCGCCTGGGGTTCATAGATGCCGTCGGCCGCGGGCAGCATCCCCGCCCGGACATAGTCCTGGGGGATGTGGTCCGGGCGCAGGCGGATGGACTCGTCCGCCCGGTCGCTGACGGTGAAGCCGAAGTCGAACATGCAGACGGCCCGGTCGGTCTCCACCGACACAAATGTGCCGCCGATCACCCGCAGCCCCTTATAAAACGTGATTTTTGTCATTGTGCACCCCTCATTGTTCGGTGAAGGAAAAGAGGAGAGGCAGGCCGCCCCGCGGCTGCGCTCCCCCGCTTTTCCATCGGATGTTTCAGTTTGTTTTACAGTGCACCGTTGACGGCGTCCACCAGTTCCTGCATGGCGGTGGTGCTGTCCGCCTTGTTCAGGATCAGCTCTTCCAGCTTGGCGTTGACGGCGTTCTGGATGTCGTAGCTGCCGTCAAAGGCGGGAGAGGAGAAGAAGGCGTCGGTCTGGGCGTAGGAAGCGGTGGCGGTGGCGTCGCCGGCCATGAATTCCTGGTAGGTCTCGGACTCATAGGCGGAGGTGCGCACAGGCAGGTAGCCGGTGTCCATGGCCCATTTCACGGTGGCATCGGTGCTGGTCAGGAATTTCAGGTATTCCCAGGCAGCCTTCTGCTGGTTTTCGTCCTTGGAGAACATGACGATGTTGGTGCCGGCGGTGTTGGCAGCCTTTTCGGTGTTGCCGGGCAGAGGTGCCACACCCAGTTCCCAGCCTTCATGGGTGATGTAGGAAACACCGGTGGAAGAACCCACGTAAGCGGGGATCAGCTGGTTGCTGAAGGGTCCGGAGAAGTAGTTGTCCTCACCCACCAGACGGGCATAGTCGTTGTTGTACATTTCCATGATGAAATCCAGGGCCTGCTGACCGGCCTCGGTGTTGAACTGGGCGCCTTCCTCGTTCACATAGTCGCTGCCGTTCTGGCGCAGAGTGGCTTCCAGCATACCGGCCATGTCGTCAAAGCCCAGGGAGACCATCCCCTTCTCTTCCTGGAAGGTCTTGCCGATGTTCAGCAGGTCGTCCCAGGTTTCGGGGGCTTCCAGGCCCAGTTCGTCGAACATGGTCTTGTTGTAGAAGTAGACGTAGGTGCTCTTGTTGAAGGGCATGGCGTTGATGAAGCCGAACTGGCTGGTCTCTTCCCGGTAGCCCTCCATGATATCCTCATAGTTATCATAATCGTTGGCCACGAAATCGTCCAGATGGACTACCTTGTCCAGGTAAGGGATGAGCCAGCTGTTGTATGCCTGGGACAGGTCCGGCAGGGTGTCGGCGGCGGCGTTGGCGGTCAGCTTGGTGGACAGGTCGTTGTAGCTGCCCTGGTTGACCAGGGTCACCTGGATGCCGTATTCGTTTTCGGCGTTGAACTGGTCGGTGAGCTCGGTGAGGGTGGTCTCCTGCTGGCCGGTCATGGCATGCCAGAAGGTCACTTCACAGGGCTGGATGGCGGCGCCGTTCTCAGCGGAAGCCTGGGCCGAGGTGGTATCGGCGGAAGCGGTGCTGCTTTCGGAAGCGGGGGCGCCGCAGCCGGCCAGGGAACCGGCGGCCAGAGCCGCGGCCAGGGTGACACAGAGGATGGATTTACGTTTCATGTTGTTTCTTCTCCTTACCGTTTTGTATCTTGGATGGTGAGAGTCTGTATATGTGTAATCGAATGGGCGGCTCAGCCTTTGACGCCGTTGAACGCCACGCCTTCGAGTACATACTTGCGCAGGAAAAGGAAGATGATCACAATGGGCAGCACCAGGATGCAGGACGCCGCCATGATCAGCTCGTAGGAGGTGCCCGCTTCGGTCTGGAAGCGGATCAGGCCGGTGGAAAGCACCCGCATCTCCTGGCTGTTGGTGACCAGCAGCGGCCACAGGAAGGAGTTCCAGGAACCGATGATGTTCAGGATGGCAATGGTGGTGATGGCGCTCTTGTTCATGGGCACCATGATCCTGAGCATGAATTTCAGGTCGCTGCATTTATCCACCTTGGCGGCCAGGTACAGGGTATCCGGCACCTGCATGAAGAACTGGGTCAGCAGGTAGATGTAAAAGACGTTGGAGATCCAGGGGATGACCATGGCCTGGTAGGTATCGATCCACTTCAGCTTGGTGATGGTCATGAAGTTGGTGATGATGAGCATCTCGCCGGGGATCATCAGGGTGGCCATGAAGAGGGAGAACACCAGGTCCTTGCCGGGGAATTTCAGCCGGGAAAAGGCGAAGGCCGACAGCACCGAGGTGACCAGCACCCCGGCAGTAGTCAGGATGGTGACAATGACGGTGTTGATCAGATACCGGCCGAAAGGCGCCGCCGCCCAGGCTTCGGCATAGTTGGAAAACTGTGCCGTTTCGGGGATCATCACCGGCGGGATCCTGACGATCTCAGCGGGGGTCTTGAGAGAGGAACTGATCATCCACAGAAAGGGCAGCAGGGTAAAGAACGCGCCCAGGCACAGCACCGCATACTGGGCAACGCGGGCCGCAACGGCCGACGGTTTGCGGGATTTCATCAGGCCGCCTCCTTTTCCTTGGCAATGAATTTCTGGACCATTGTCAGCACCAGAATGATGATGAACAGCACCACGGCCGCCGCCGAAGCCACGCCGTAATCGCCGCTGTTGTAGAATTTGTCGTAGATGTAGTAGACCACCGTAATGGCACTGTTGGCGGGCCCCGCCTTGCTCTGGAACAGGGAGAACACCTCGTTGTAGACCTTGAAGGCGTTGATCAGCCCCATGAGGAAGGCGTAAACGATGATGGGCCGCAGCTGGGGCACCGTGATCTTGAAGAACACCCGCATCTGGGGGGTGGAATCGATCCGGGCAGCCTGGTAGATGTCCTGGGAAATGGAGGACAGGCCGGACAGAAAGATCAGGATGTTGAAGGCCAGGCTCTTCCAGATGCTGAAGATGATCAGCGCCGCCAGGGCATACTGGGGATCGTTGAGCCAGGGAATGGCGTCGATGCCGAAGAGGCTGAGGAAGTAGTTCAGCAGGCCGTAGTTGCTGTTGAAGATCCAGCTCCACACGATGCCGATGGCGATGACGCTGGTGACGTAGGGCAGGAAGTACAGGGTCTGGAAGATGGCCTTGCCCCGGGCGGCGTTGTGGATAAGTACAGCAATGACCAGGGACAGCAGGATGGAAACCGGCACCACGAACACCACATAGATGCTGGTGTTACTCAGCGCCTTGAGAAAGACGTCGTCGGCAAACAGGTCCTGGTAGTTCTGCAGGTTGACGCCCTTGAAGCTGCCGTTGATGATGCTGTAATCTTCGCAGAAGCTCATCATGAACGCCTTGATGAGCGGGTAGATGGTAAAGACCAGCAGAATGATGAGGGACGGCGCCAGGTACAGATACCCCTTGCCGTTTTGCAGGCGGCGGCGGACGGTCTGGTTGTGTTGCATAGTACCGCCCCCGTTCACACTTTGGCCAGGGTTTTACCGTCGGCCCCGAACACGCACAGCTGCCCGGGACGGACCCGCACGGCAAAGTTGCTGCCCCGCTGCAGCTGACGGTCGGAGTGGGCCAGCAGCCGCATTTCGGTATTGTCCATACGGAAGAAGACCAGCAGGTCGCGGCCGGTCATCCGAACATGGGAGGCGGTCTGCGCCAGCCCCTGCTCCGTCAGCTCAAAGTTTTCCGGCCGGATGCCCATGCGGTACCGCCCGTTGGGCAGGTCCTGCCCGGCGGCCATCTCCTGGCGGGGGCGCAGCAGGTGCCCGTTGAGCCAGACGCCGTCGGTGGTGATGTCCCCCTCGAACATATTGATCTGGGGCATACCCAAAAAGTTGGCCACGAACTCGTTCACCGGGTTCAGGTACATCTCCTGGGGCTTTTCGTACTGCTGCAGCACCCCCTTGTCCATCACCGCGATGCGGTCGGAGATACTCATGGCCTCCTCCTGGTCATGGGTGACGAAGATAGTGGTGATCTTCACTTCCTGCTGGATGCGGCGGATCTCCTCCCGGGTCTCCACCCGCAGTTTGGCGTCCAGGTTGGAAAGGGGTTCGTCCAGCAGCAGCACCTTGGGCCGCTTGACCAGGGCGCGGGCAATGGCCACACGCTGCTGCTGCCCGCCGGAAAGGGCTTTGGGTTTGCGGTGCAGCAGACCTTCCAGATGGACCACCTCGGCCATCTTTTCCGCCCGGTCCCGGGCTTCGGCCTTGGGGACCTTGCGGTTGATCAGCGGGAACATAATGTTTTCCAGCACGGTCATGTGGGGGTACAGGGCGTAGTTCTGGAACACAAGCCCGATCTCCCGGTCCTCCGGGGGGATGGTGGTCACGTCGTTATCCCCGAACAGGATGCGGCCCCCGCTGGGTTCGGTCAGGCCCGAAAGCATGAACAGCGTGGTGGATTTTCCGCAGCCGGAAGGCCCCAGAAGGCCCACCAGTTCCCCATCCTGAATTTCCAGATTCAGGTCGTCCACCGCCTTGAAATCTCCGTATTGTTTCGTCAGATGCTCGATGGTTATTTTCATTCCGGTTTCCCCTTGGGGCATTGTTTGCCCCTGTATCTTTTTGATGATTTCGTTCTTGGCGCGAAATCAATGTTATCACTCTCGTTCCTTTTCTTTCCACCATGCCCGGGAAAAGCTTTGGTAAAACCTTGCTGTTTACCAAAACGCTTTATGTATGAAAACCGAAAAATCCATCCAGTTTTTGTCAAATAATCGCAAACTAATTGCCGGTCCTTGTAAAAAGCAGTTTTTTCTCTCCTTTTATCTCTTCTACTACATCCATACTCCAGTGCCCCCACTGTCCCAAGCAAACCAATCGGACGGCAACAGCGTGGCTAGAGAGGTAGAGTTTGACCACCATCTGACCACTTCTTCTTCCCAGCCGGTTCCGTGTATCGTTTTTTACGTCCCAACATTCTTTTATAACCACCACAAACAGCGCCGGAAGTTGTGCATACTACACAATTTCCGGCGCTTTATCATGCTATTTTCCCGTACGTCACAGTTCTCCGACCTGACTACTACGTTCAACTGGACTATAGACAGCTGATTCTAAGATAGCCAAGCTCTGCCAGAATCAAAAGTAAGCGTTTTAACGCGGCTTTTTGCAATAATTGCGAATGCTTATACAATCTTTTCGATAAGAGGCTTTTGTGCTTTCTAGTTCTTTTGCGGAGTTTTGTGACGTGAAAACGGAAAGCTTCAGATTCCACAAAGTGTAAAGAAGTATATGGGACGAAATAGACGATTACCAATATGAATACAGGACACCGGAGCCCTTACATCGTTCGTCCCTGAATGGGGATAAAAATCTATGAAGAAAGCCTCCCCAATGCTTTCCATCCCCTGCAGATGGAAACCGCCTCCCATATTGCACAATTCATCCGAGATTGTTTTAGGAATATCGACAAAATTCATGAGAGATTTTATCGATATCCTTTTTATCGGATGGGACGTCTGGTAAACTGGTTATAACTACCAGAAGAAGCGCCCTTGCTGCCATCGAAAGGGGAGTGGACCGATGCAATTTCACGCCATAACCTTGAACAGCGTGCCCGAAGCCAGCTATCTCACGGCGGAGAACGCCTGGCGCTACCGGGCCATCATGCGCACCTTCTACCTGGAATCTCAAAAGGCCCATATCCGGCTGAACAAGACGGAACTGCTGGCACTGCTGCGGGCGGACGCTCATTTTGGGGAGTACACGGCGGAACAACTGGAGCAGGACCTGAACGCGCTGTGCGGCTGGCGGAATCTGGTGCCGATCCAGGACCCCCACCGTCCCACCAGCATCGCCGAATACAAAAACAAGCAGTTCAGCTATTCCATGTCCCAGACGGCCACCGAGATCGAGCGGATGACCATTTCCCTGGAAAATCTCGACCTGCGCACGGCGATCCTCTCCTCCCAGCTGTTCGAGCGGATTCTGGATACGCTGGAACGGATGACGGAGCGGACCGGGGCGGATGCCCGCACGCTGAACCAGCTGTGGGACCAGCTGCAAGGGGACTTCCGCCAGCTGACCAACCGGTATCAGGACTATCTGCGGGATTTCTATTCCTCCCATGCCAGGCACATTTTGCAGACCACCGAGTTTTTGCCCTACAAGGACAAGGTGGTGCGGTATCTGCAGGAATTTGTGCTGGAACTGCAGCGTTATGCCGAAAAAATCCGCCGGATGCTGCTGGGCTTGCCGCCGGAGCAGGTGGAGACGATGCTGCAGCAGGTGTATGTGACCCAGCTGCAGGAAGGGGAGGGCCGCTTGATTCAGCGGTCCGAGGACTATCCCCGGCAGCTGCGGGAGGAGATTTACGGTTTCTGGCAGGGGTTTTACCGCTGGTTTGTGCCCGGCGAGAGTGGACAGAGCGACAGTGAGCATGTGCTGGAACTGGCCAACGACATCATCCAGCGGATACTGATGAACGCCGAGCTTATTCTGCAGGCGCACAGCGGCGGTGCCAACCGGAAGGTGGAATACAAAAAATTCCTGGAGCTGTTTGCCGCCTGTCCCACCCTGGCCGATGCCCGGCGGCTTTCCGGCATGGTGTTCGGCGCCCAGCGGGCGGTGCATCTCACCGGCATCGAGCCGGAAGATCTCTACGAGACGGGCAGCTGCTATGACGGACAACCCTTTCTCTACCAGCTGCGCAACCGCCGGCGGCCCGGCCGTCCCCCGCGGGAGAAAAGTTTCTTTGAGGACAAAAGCCTGGAAAAGGCAGCCCAGAAGCAGGCTTACCTGCAACAGAAGGCAGCCCTGCAGGCCCGGCTGGAGCGGCTGATCCGGAAAGGCCGGCTGGATTTTTCGGCGCTGGAGGAAGTGGTCACGCCGGAAATCCGGATGAGCCTTTTGAATTGGGTGGTGAAAGCCAACGCCAACGTCAGCAAATCTGCCCGCACCGAATTTGGCCAGGCCTATCGCCTGACCTGCTTGCCGGGACAGACCTGTGTGCTGCACTGTACCGACGGAGACCTGACCATGCCCGCCTACTGTCTGGAATTTGAGGAGGCGCCCGCCCATGGATGAATTTCGCGCACTGCTGGACCGGTTCTGGATCCGTCGGGAGGAGGACCGGGAACTCTTTTATCGGGTGCGCCGCAAACTGCCTGCCCTGCGCCGGGCGCTGCGGGAGCAATTCGGCTGGGAAGTAATCTGCACCGAGCAGGTGATCCGCCTGGTGAAGGAACCTGCCCGGGCGCAGGAAGCTTTCGGAATCCCGGAATTCACCGAGGTGCAGGACTACTGTCTTTTGTGCGGGGTCCTGCTTTTGCTGGAGGACAAGGACGACGGCCAGCGCTTTTTGCTCTCGGAACTGACCCAGGCCGTGCTGGCCTACACAAAGCCTTATCTGCCCGATCTTTCCTGGGAGCGGTATTCCTGCCGCACCTCGCTGGTGCGGGTGCTGCAGTACGCCGAGGGTCTGGGGCTGTTGCGCAGTTTCGAGGGGGAAAGCGACGGCTTCGCCGCGCACCAGGACCAGGAAGTGCTCTATGAAAATACCGGGCTGTGCCGGTATTTCAGCGTACATTTTCACCGGGACATCACCGGGTATACCTCGGTGCGGGATTTTGAAAATCCGCCCGAGGACGGCCCCGATCAGGAGCGGGGCACCTTCCGCACCTGGCGCGTCTACCGGCAGCTGGCGCTGGCCCCGGCGGTCTATTGGGAGGACCCGGCCGATTCCCTCTATGCCTATATCAAGAATCAGCGGGGCATCCTGCAGCGGAATCTGGACGAAACCATCGGCGGCAAACTGCAGATCTATCACAACGGCGCCTTCTTCCTGCCGGAGGAAGGTGAGCCCTGCGGCAACTGCTTTCCCCGGGACCAGATGCGCAGCGATATCCTGTTGCTGCTCTCCGAGCGGCTCAGCGAAAAAATCAGCTGCGGGGCTTTCCCCCGGGACCCGGATGACCGGGTGCATCTGACACGGGAGGCCTTTTCCCGGGAATTGGAAGCACTGCGGCAGGAATACAAGAACCAGTGGGGCAAAACGGTGGCCGAAAAGGACCTTGCGGCGCTTACCCAGGAGATTCTGGAAGAACTGTGCTACTGGGATTTTGCAGCCGTGCAGGGAGAAGTCGTCACTTTGCAGCCGGGGTTTGCCCTGTGGCAGGGAATCTATCCCCAAAAGCGATAAGGAGAGAGGACTATGCAGGAACGCTGGCGGATGAACAAACTGGGATTTGTAAACTTCTGGCTCTATGATTGGGAAGAGTTTCCGTTCAGTGAGGGACGCCTTTTGCTGCGGGGCGAAAACGGCGCGGGCAAATCCGTCACCACCCAAAGCTTTATTCCCTTCATGCTGGACGGCGATCTGCGTCCCTACCGGCTAGATTCCTTCGGCAGTAAGGACCGCAAAATGTCCTATTACTTGTTGGGGGAGGATAAGGAGGAAAGTACCGGCTATCTCTATCTGGAATTCATCAAACCGGAACACAGGCTCTACCGCACCCTGGTGGTGGGGCTGCGGGCCCGGCGCAGCAGCAGCACAGTAGAGTTCTGGGGGTTCTGCTTGAGTGATGGTCGTCGCATCGGCACCGGGCCGGAGGACTTCGCTCTGTTTGAAACCAAGGGCTCCCAGCACATCTCCCTTACCAAGCAGGAAGTTCACAACCGGTTCGGCGATGGGGAAAACTGGGTGGAACGGGGCAGTGACTACAAACAGATGGTCAACCGAATGCTCTTCGGCTGTGCCGAGATGGAGCAGTATGACCGGCTGCTCCGCCTTTTGATCCAGCTGCGCAAACCCAAATTGAGCAAGGACTTTTCCCCGCGGCTGGTGCAGGAGATCCTGAACGCCTCGTTGCAGCCGTTGAGTGAAGAGGACATCGCTCCCATGGTCAACTCCATGGAAAAGATGGATACCATCCAGCATCGGCTGGAAGCGCTGGGGCAGAGCTTGCAGGAGGCCCGCCTGCTGCGCAACGAGTATACCCGCTACAACCAGTATGTGCTGGGCAAAAAAGGACAGTACTATCTGGCGGCCCGTCAGTTTACCCAGCAGCGGCAGGCCGAAGTGCAAAGCCTGGAAGACAAAGTCACCCTGACGCAACAGGCACTGGAGGCGGCCCGCGCAGACCACCAGGAGGCGGAACAGCAGGTGGGGGAACTTTCCCGTCAGCTGGAGGTGCTGTGGGAGGGCAGCGACCTGGACAACGCGGTGCGCCGCAAGGAAGAATGCCGCCGTCAGGCGGCGCAGCAGCAGGAAGCGGTTGCGCGGGAACAGAGGGAAGAACAAAGAAAACAGAATGCGCTGGACGCGAAAGAACGGGAGCGCCTTCAGGCGGAGTGTCGCTGTGCCGACCAGCAGGAATTGCTGCAGCGGAACTTCCGGGAGCTTGCTGAGCAGAATGAGGAACTGTGTTACCCCGGCCACCCCACCACCCTGCAAGCGGTGGATTTCCAACAGGAACAACCGACGCTTGGTCGTTTTGCGGCACAGCTGCGCAAAGCGGCGGAACTGTTGCGGCGCAAAGCGGAAGCGTTGCAGCAGCTGGACCGGTACCAGCAGGATCAGGATAATGCTGCCCAAGCCCTGCGCCATGCGCAAACCGAGTGGGAAGAGGCCCGACGGACGGTGGGCGCCATGCGGGATGCGCTGAGCGAAGCCTTTGCAGCGCTGGAAGAACCGACCCAAGCCTTTTGCCTGCGGCACGGGGAAGTGACGGCGCTCTTTGCCCAGATCACTGCCTACGAAGGGCTGGCCCAGGAACAGGAAATGCAGAAGATTCTGAACGGGGCGCTGCAGCGGCTTTCGATGCCGTTGGTGCAGGAACATACCCTCTGGGAACGGCAACAAATGGACGCCCAGCAGCAGCTCAACGAACTGGCCGCCCACCGCAAGGAACTGGAAAGCCAAAAGGAGCTGCCACCGCCGCGTAGCGAGGCAGTAGAGTCCACCCGCGCCTACCTGCAAGAGCGCGGCGTACCCCATGCCTCCTTTTACGAGCTGGTGGATTTTGCGCCGGACCTGCCGCCCGAACGCCGTGCCCTGCTGGAGGCACAGCTGGCGGATACGGGGATTCTCGACGCCCTGGTGGTGCCGCCGGAAACACGGAAAGAGATGCCGGAACTGCTGGCCGAACATCCCGATCATTTTCTTTGCCCGGAGGACTTGTCTCCAGCGGCAGCGCCGCTGCCCCTTCGGCCGGAACAGGAACTGCCGGCATGGGCGGATATGGCGGGGCTGCTGTCCTGTCTTTCGGAACAGCCGGAGGGCAATGCCTGGTTTGCCGCCGACGGCCGGTACCGCCAGGGGGTGCTGCAGGGGCGGAGCGTGGCCCGGCAGCCTGCCGGGTATATCGGCGCTTCGGCCCGGCGGGCCAACCGGGAACGGCAGATCGAGGCCCTTGCCCGGCAGATGGAAGAAAAGCAGAAAGAACTGGAAGAAATCCGGGAACGTCTGCAGCACAACGAGGCGGCACAGCGGCAGCTTCAGCAGGGCTATGAAGCACGCCCCACCACTGCCGATCTGGCGATGGCGCTGGACCTGGCCGCCAAGCAGCGGGGCGAGGTGGAACGCCGGGAACGGGCCCTGGACGACTGCGCGCAACAGGTTCGGCGGCAGCAGAAACAGCTTGCCGATCTGCGCGCCGGGATCCTGCCGCTGACCCAGGGACTTCCCTACGAGCAGGATGCCGAAACCTATGGGCAGATGGAGGATCTGTGCGAGGAATACCGGGAACAGTACCGGACCATTTCCGAGGGCAAGGAAAAGCTGGAACTGTGGCAGAGTCAGGTGCTGGATCTGGAACAGCAGCTGGATGCTCTGAACGAGGACATGCTGGCCTGCACCGACCGGGTCCGCCGCCAGCAGGCCGAGCAGCGCAAGACAAAAGCCGCTCTGGAGGAGCTGGAACGCTATCTGGCCCGGCCGGAAATCCAGGCCCTGGCCCAAAAGCTGGAAGAGCTGAATGGGTCGCTGGAACGGGCACAAAAACAATATCAAGATACCGAGATTCAGATTCGGGTGGAGCAAAACAATCTGGACCACCAGGGCCCCGAACTGACCCGGAAAAAGCAGGACCTGCAAAAGGCCATCGGGGAGGAGGAAGCGCTGCGCCGGATCTTTGAGGAAGAACTTTGCCGGGGCCCCGGTCAGCCGGGACGGGGGGAGGAGCCTCTGTGGCGGCAGGCGGAAGCCGCCCGGGACCGCATCCGCCAGAAGGACCGCAACCTGGGGCCGGACGACCTGCGTACATCCTTAGAAAAAAATATGCACATGGCCAGTACGCTGAATCCCTACCGTGTGGGGACCCAGCCGCTGTTTGTCAGCGAGGAAGGGCGGCTGCGCAGCCGCGTCTGTATTGAGCTCTACCTGGACGGCCAGCGGCTGGATCTGCTGGACTTCATCCGGCGGCTGGAAAGCCAGCGGGATGTGGAAGAACAGCTCCTCTCCCAGGAAGATCGCCGCCTGTTCGAGACGATTCTCAACCAGACGGTCATCACCAAGCTGAGCCACCGCATCAACAACAGCCAGGAATGGACCCAGCGGATGAGCGGCATTATGGAGCAGCTGAATACCTCCATGGGATTGCGGTTCAGCCTTGTGTGGAAGGGAAAGCCCGCCGACCAGCAGAAGGAGCTGGACACGGGGGAACTGCTCAAGCTGCTGCGCAAGAATCCCATGGTGATGGGGGATGCGGACCGGCAGAAGATCACCGATCATTTCCGCGCCAAAATCAACCGGGCGCGGGAACGCTCCCAGATGGAGGCTACACCCGCCACCTACTCGGAGCTGATGCGGGAGGCGCTGGATTTCCGGAACTGGTTCACCTTCCGCCTTTTCTACCAGAAGGGCGGTGCGGAAAAGCAGACCAAAAAGGAACTGACCGATTCCGCCTTCAACAGCTTCAGCGGCGGCGAAAAGGCCATGGCTATGTATGTGCCGCTGTTTGCGGCGCTGGCTGCCCAGTACATAGCCGCGGGCAAAGAAGCCCCGCGGCTGATGGCGCTGGATGAGGCCTTTGCCGGTGTGGACGAGACCAACATCGAGAGTATGTTTGCCCTGGTGCATGAGCTTGGGTTTGACTATATCATGAACTCCCAGGCGCTGTGGGGATGCTACCCTACGGTATCCTCGCTGAATATTGCGGAGCTGTGGCGTCCCCAGAATGCGCAAATCGTCACGGTGCTGCGCTATCATTGGGACGGCCATGTCCGGAGACTGGAGGAATCATGAAAGAACCATCCTTGCGGGACTATTTTTCCAGTATACCCGGTTGGCAGCGACAGCTGGCCCAGCTGCGCACAAAATGCCTGGCCGGCTATGTCGACGGTGTGATCCGGCTGCAGGACGCCACCCCGGAGGAATGCCGTGCCGCCGAGGGACTTCTGGGCCGTCATTTTGTGCCGCCGCAGTTGCGCTACAAAGTGTCGGATTTTGAAAAAGCCCTGCGGGACAGCCGTTTTGCGGTGACCGACCTGGCGGAATTCTGGCAGCGGCTGGATGGGACGCCGCTGCGCTCCCACGCCAGGCAGAAAGCCGACCGCCAGCAGGCAGTGCACCGCTTTTTCGCCGCAGAGGCGGATTTGCCCCACGGCGGGGCGGCGCGCAGCTGGCTGCAGGCGATGGAAGAAGAGAAAAACCATGGCTTCGGGGTTCTGAAGGACCGTATCGGGCAGCCCGAGGCCGCCCGGTGGCTGCACTGGGTCTGCTGCGCGCTGGACCGTCGGCAGCAACACACAGAGCCGGAGGAGCTGGCGCTGTGCAGTTATGCGGTCTCCACCGATCCTCACGCCCTGGACGGCAAAAATCCGGCGGGCAGCCTGCTGCTCCACGCGCTGGCCTTCTGGCAGCAGGTGCCATTGCCTACCCGCGCCCGCCAACGCCTGGCGCTGCTGCGCCGCTGCGGACTGATGCAGGACGATATTTCGGATTTTACCGTGCAGCGCGGCCTGATCCTGACAGGGGCCGACGGCCGGGAACATCCTGCCTGGGCACAATTGCGGCAGGCAGGAAAATTCTGCCTGCTCACTTCCTCCCAGCTGGCGGAGGTAAAGGGGGCGTCCAGCCCCACCGGGCGGGTGTATCTGCTGGAAAATCAGATGCTGTTCTCCTCCCTGTGCCGGCAAAGCCAGCTACATCACCCGCTGGTCTGCACCTCCGGTCAGTTGAAGGAGGCCTCCTGGCAGCTGTTGGACTTGTTGGTGCAAAAGGATTGCCAGTTGTATTACGCCGGGGACTTTGACCCGGAGGGCCTTTCTATCGCCGACCGGCTGTGGCAGGAATACGGGGACCGGGTGCATTTCTGGCACATGGAGCCGCAGGATTACCGGCGGGCCATCTCGGAAAAGAAGATCGAGGGGCAAGGCCGTTTGCGCCAGCTGGAACAGATCGCCTGCCCGGCCCTGCGTCCCACCGCCCAGGCGGTCCTGGCGGAAAGGCGTGCCGGATACCAGGAGGCACTGGCGGAGCAATATCTGGAGGATTTGCGAAATCCGGGAGAATGAACCCTTTTGGGGCATGCTTATACGGCGATAGATCACTCCCGATTGACACAGGAGCTTTTGCAGAACCATGTATCCTACAAAAACCTATACTTTTGTACCATTACAAATGAAAGAATGTGCAACAAAGAGGAACTGGCATCGTGCAAAAGACACGAAAAGCGCGTTTTTCTTGATTGAAAACGCACGCGTGTGTTATAATGCATTTTGGGAGGTGATCCTATGCAAAACATTGGCTTCAAAGAAGACCTGACGCATGAGTTCAAAAGCGATCGGACCTGTTTGTCTGATGGAGATATCATAGATGCTGTGGTTGCATTCGCCAATACCGATGGCGGAGATCTTTATCTTGGTGTGGAAGATGACGGAGAAATAACTGGTTTGCACCCGCGCCATACAGATAGCACACAGTTGGCGGCCCTGATTGCCAATAAGACCGTTCCTCCGGTTTCGGTGAGAGTTGAAATTTTGAGCTATTCTGTGCCGGTACTCAAAGTTTCTGTCCCCAGAAAAACGGCGGTCGTGGCATCTTCCGCAGGAAAGATACAGAGAAGAAGAATCAAAGCAGATGGTACTCCGGAAAACGTGCCTATGTATCCCTATGAAATTACGGCACGCCTTTCCTCTCTAAGTCTTTTGGATTTCTCTGCACAGCCTGTGGCAGACGCATGCTATGATGATTTGGATCCGGTCGAGCGCGAACGGCTGCGCAATATAATACGCACTTACCGTGGCGAACCGCAGCTGCTGGAACTTTCTGATGAAGAATTGGATAAAGCGTTACAATTTGTGGTATTGCAAAACGGGAAGGCAATCCCCACTTTGTGCGGCTTGCTGATGATTGGTAAGGCGTCAGCCATCAAGGCACATGTGCCGACGGCGGAAGCCGCCATTCAGGTTCTATCTGGTACGGATATCAAAGTAAATGAGTCCTTTCATCTGCCGTTGCTTGCCGCGTTTGAAAAATTTCACGCCACTTTCAATGCTTGGAATACAAGCGAAGAGATGGAAATGGGAATGTTCCGTATTTCCATCCCTGCCTATGATCCGCGTGCTTTTCGTGAAGCATTGGTCAATGCCTTTTGTCATCGCGACTATTCCTTGCTGGGCCGTGTCCGCATGGCGATTGAGGATGATGGCTTGACAATTTCCAATCCGGGCGGTTTTATTGAAGGAATTAATGCGGATAACCTTCTGGATGCGGAACCCCATGGACGTAACCCGGTCTTGGCAGATGCGATGAAGAGAATTGGCCTCGCGGAACGTACAGGACGAGGCATCGACCGTATTTATGAGGGTTCGCTGCTTTATGGCCGGCAACTCCCGGATTATTCTCAATCCAATGCAACCAGCGTCCGCTTGTTAATTCCGAAAGGCCCGGTTGATAAGGCGTTTATCCAGATGGTTTCAGAGGAGCAGCAACGAATCGGGCACAGTTTGCCAATACACTCCCTCATGATACTGAACGCTTTGAAAGTGTTGCACCGTGCATCCGTCAATGAAATTGCCTCCTTTTTGCATAAAGATGAAGCCAGAATTCGGTCTGTGCTGGAATCCTTGGCAGAAAGTGGTTTGGTAGACGCAAGCGGAACTGGTCGGGGGAGGACTTACCTGTTAAGCGAAAGATACTATAGACTGACAAAAAAGCCCTATGCCTATGTAAGGAGCCATGATATCAACACGCTTCGCTATGAGGAATTAATTATGGAATTGGCGGAGCACCAAGGTCACGTTTCACGGGCGGATGTAGTTGAATTGCTTCACGTCACACCCTCTCAGGCGTTCCGACTACTGCAAAAGTTAGTGAAGGCGGAGCGCCTGGCCTTAAATGGAAAAGGTGCAGGGGCAAAGTATATTCCAAAGGACAGCGTATAAAACACGACAAAACACACGCGCGCGATTTTTAACACACGCGTGCGTTTTTGACGTGTTCCATGTGTGTTATACCTCTTGACCACCATCTGACCACTCCTTCTTCCCGGCCGGTTCTGTATATCGTTTTTTACGTCCCAACATTCTTTTGTAACCACCACAAACAGCGCCGGAAGTTGTGCACACCACACAATTTCCGGCGTTGTATCTTTGTATTTTGCCATCCGTCACAGTTCTCCGACCAGACTACTACGTCCAACCACGCTATTACCTAAAGCGCTTGGTGTGACCATATTCTTTCGAGCCAAATATATATCGATATTTCATTTATTTTTTTCAATCATATTACACGATTCCAAACCACTCTTGATAAACGACCTCTGTGCTTTTTGGTTCTTTCCCGTAAATTCTGACATTGCCGCCGACGCATATCCTTCTATTCTTGCTTGCCTTTTATTCATGTGCTATTCTAAAAGAAATAAGGAATCCCGAATCGTTGCCTCACATGATTTGATTGCTCATTTGCGATAGGGAGGTCGTTTGTATGGATGCAGAGTTGGAGATCCGACGCCTACAGCGCAGAGTACAAGAGCTCGAACAAGAAAATGCTGAATTGCGGGCACAGCTGGCGGCGTTTGGTTTGAGCAGTTCTGCGCAGGGCAAGGCTGGAGATACCGTTCTTTCTGCGGCACAAATGCCCTCTAACACGGCGGCTACACTGGACGCGCCCGCCCCCAATACGGTCACACCCTCTCACAACCGTCAAAGTATACCGCCTGCCCAATCCGCCCCATTGTCTGTCGCCCGCACCAGTTCTCCCGCCGAAAAGATCCGTCTCTTTCGTTCCCTGTTTCGCGGCCGCACCGATGTTTACGCCCTGCGCTGGCACAGCGAAAAGGCACAGAAGAGCGGTTACAGTCCCGTTTGCGCGAATGAATGGCGGCCCGGCCTGTGCGAAAAAGGGCGCGTTCCCTGCGCCAAATGTCCGAACCGCGTGCTGCGCCCGCTGGACGACGCAGCCATCTACCGTCACCTGGCCGGGCGGGACGCGCAGGGGCGCGACGTCGTCGGCTTGTACCCGATGCTGTCGGACGAGACCTGCTATCTGCTGGCGCTGGACTTCGACGACGCCAACTGGCAAGACTGCGCTCGCGCCATCGCGGACGTCTGCCGCGCACACAGTATCCCGTTCGCACTGGAGAGGTCTCGCTCCGGTCA
>DXNX01000044.1:16821-17353 GCA_019413245.1 Oscillospiraceae bacterium | reverse complement strand
GGTTGCCCCGGACAGGCAGTCCGTAACCGGGCAGGTCATACAACCAGGTGGCCCGCAACAGAACAGCTTGCGGCAAGATTTCCAGCACCCGCTGTTCCATTTCCAGCTTATGGCGGCCGTAGACGTTGGCAGGTGCAAGCGGCAGGTCCTCCGGCAGCGGACCATGAAGCGTAACACCGGCATAGACCTGGTCGGAGCTGAACGCCACCAGGCGGGCCTTCTCCCCTGCGGCGGCTTTGGCCAGCCAGAGAGGCACTTCTATGTTGGCGCGGCGGGATTCCTCCGGGTGGGCTTCACAATAGCCGGTATCGGACAAGGCCGCCGTATGCAGAATCACATCGGGGTGGGTTTGCTGCACCAGGCGGGCAATGTCCTCTTCCCCGCCCCGGGCCATCAGCCCCCGGGGCGCCGGAACCAGGTCCAGGCGGCCGGCTAGCTGCTGCATCACCCGCGCCCCCACAAAGCCACCGGCACCGGTCAGCAAAACACGTTTCATGAAAGCTCTCCTTCCTGCCGGAACGGGAACAAATTC
>DXNX01000044.1:0-16811 GCA_019413245.1 Oscillospiraceae bacterium | reverse complement strand
TTTTTGGCCATCCGGGTTTACCCCGCCGGGCGTCATAGAGTATAATGGAACAGAAAGAAGAAAGAGATGTGAGGCATTCAAATATGAAAAAACTGACGCTGCGGCAGCTGCTCACAGTGGCCATCATGCTGTTCGGACTGTTTTTCGGTGCCGGCAACCTGATTTTTCCCGCTTCGGTGGGTCAGATGGCCGGCCGCAATCTGTGGTGGGCCTCGGCGGGTCTGCTCATTACCGGCGTGGGCCTGCCCCTGCTGGGTGTGGCGGCACTGGGTATCAGCCGCAAGGAAGGCCTGTTTGCCCTGAGCAGTCGGGTGGGCCGGGGATACGGGTTCTTTTTCACCTGCGTTCTGTACCTGACCATCGGACCGTTCTTTGCCATTTCCCGCTGTGCCACCGTCGCCTACACCGTAGGCATCCAACAGATTGTGCCCCAGGGTGGTACCACGGCACTGGCTGTGTTTTCCTTGATTTTCTTTGCCGCTGTTCTGTTCTTTTCCCTGCGTCCCGGCGAGATCCTGACCTGGGTGGGCAAGGTGCTGACCCCACTGTTTCTGTGTTTTCTGGCCGTTCTGGTGCTGCGGGCGCTGACCGACCCTATCGGGGACATTTCTGCCGTTGACCCCTTCGGCAGCTATGTAGCCAACGCCTTTTCCGCCGGTATTCTGGAAGGCTACAACACCATGGACGCCCTGGCCAGTCTGGCTTTTGGCATCATCGTGGTCAATGCCATCCGCAGTCTTGGCGTGGACGAGCCCGGGGCGGTGGCAAAGAGCACGGTGCTGGCCGGGCTCTTCAGCTCTCTGTTCATGGGACTGATCTATGTGCTGGTCATCGTCATGGGTGCCCAGAGCCGCGGTCTATTCCCGGTTTCGGCCAACGGCGGCGAGGCCCTGGCCCTGATTGCCGCCCACTATTTCGGCGGCGTGGGCGCTCTGATTCTGGCCGCCACCGTCACCCTGGCCTGTCTGAAAACGGCGGTGGGGCTGATCACCAGCTGCAGTGAGACCTTTGTGCAGCTGTTTTCCAAGGGTCCCTCCTACCGGGTGTGGGCCATTGGGTTCTGTGTCATCTCCTTTCTCATTGCCAACCTGGGGCTGGATGCGATCCTGGCCTACTCCACCCCGGTCCTCATGTTCCTGTACCCCTTGTCCATCGTGCTGATCCTGCTGACCTTGTGCGGCAAATGCTTCGGCAATGACCCCGTGGTTCTGCGTTGGACCATCGGTTTTACCATGGCAGCTGCCCTGATTGACCTGCTTCGCACCCTGCCTGCCACTACTCAGGAACTGTTGCATACCGTACCGCTGGTAACCGTGGCCGAAACCTATCTGCCTCTGTGTGATCTGGGATTCGGCTGGGTCTGCCCGGCGCTGGTCGGGCTGGTCATCGGTATGGCGCTGCATCTGGTGCACCGCCGCACCGCCTGATTTTCCTTTTCATCGCATAAAGAAGCCCCCTCGGCTGTGAAAACGCAGCCGAGGGGGCTTTTCTGTTCAGGTCTTATACGCAGGCACGAGCCGCCGCACCGGCGGCGGAATGGCGTCCGGATGCAGTGGTTTCCGGCAGAAAAGCCTGCCGCAGTTCCGCCACAGAAGGAAAAATATACGTCGGTTTTTCGGGGCTGGCGGCCACATCGGCTTCGGTGGCCTCACCGCTGAGGACCAGAGCCGTATCCACCCCCGCACGCACGCCGCAGGCGATGTCGGTATACAGCCGGTCGCCCACCACCAGCGCTTCCTCCGGGGTGCAGCCATTGTTCTGCAGGGCATACTTTACCATGGCCGGTTCCGGTTTGCCCAGAAATTTGGGCTTGCGGTGGGTAGCGGTTTCGATCATGTTGCAGATGGCCCCGCAATCCGGCAGATACCCGAAATCCACCGGGCAGACCAGGTCCGGGTTGGTGGCGATATAGTCCACCTGCCGGGTGGTCAGCAGCAGGCAGACGTCCTTGATCTTTTCATAGTTCAGGGCGTTGTCGTAGGATACCAGCACACAGCTAATGGCCTCGTCCGAGGCGTCAGTGGTAATCAGCAGGCCGTTCTGGCGGCATTCCTTGACGAAAGAATCAGTGGCCAGGGCGTAAATATACTGCCCGGCATAGTGTTCTTTCATATACCGGATGGTGGCATAGGCAGCGGTCAGGTAGTTGTCTTCCCGGCTTTCCACCCCCAGCGTGCGGAAAAAGCGGATATAATCGGCTGTGCTGCGGGTAGCGTTGTTGGTGATGAAGACAAACTTGCCCCCGCTGCGCCGCACCGCCTGCAGAAAGGCCCCTGCCCCGGGAATCAGGGCGTTGCCGCGGCAGATGGTGCCGTCAATATCCAGCAGGAACAGGCGTTTTTTCATACCGGTCACTCCGCCAGACGGCTGCGCACGTTCAGGGCCAGTTTGGGGTCGTTTGTGATGACGTCGGCGCCTTCTTCCATGAGCCAGCGCAGGTCTTCCTCCCCGTTGACGGTCCAGACACGCACGGCCAGGCCGCTGTCCAGGTAAGTCTTGAGCAGGCTGCCCATCTTGACGCAGTACAGCCCCGGATGCAGGCCTTCCACACCCCGCTGGGCGGCATACTTTTCAATGTCGCAGGGAATATCCCCGAACAGATAGGCCGTCTGGGCTTCGGGCGCCAGGCGGCGCACTTCGGCAATGCTGTAATGGTTGAAGGAGGAATAAATGATCCGGTCCTGCATGCCCAGTTCGGCCACCAGGTCCAGGGTCTTTTTTTCGATGCCTTCATACCACAGGATACCGGTCTTGAGCTCAATGTTCACCAACATCTTGCCCGGCTTGACCTGTTCCAGCACCTCCCGCAGAGTGGGGATGCGGGCGTCGGCATAGCCGGGCATGCCGTTGTCGGCGCAGAAGGTCTTCAGTTCGGCCAGGGTGTAATCCTTCACCAGGCCGGTGCCGTTGGTGGTGCGGTCCAGCTTTTCGTCATGGATGACCACCAGCTCGCCGTCCTTGGTCAGATGCACATCCAGTTCGATGCCGTCTGCTCCCTGTTCTTCCGCCAGCTTGAACGCAGGCAGCGTGTTTTCCGGCGCGTAGGCGCTGGCACCGCGGTGGGCGTAAACCTTCACATTTTTCATATACCAAGTTTCCTTTCCTGCACAAAAGCCGGGAAAAGCCCGTGCCTTTCCCGGTAAGTGCCTTTTTTATTGTTTATCCGTTGATGAGGTTGTAGGTTTCGATGGATTCATTGACCTGGTCGGTGATGGACTGGACGGCATCTTCCGGGGACTGATTGCCGTTGAGCATTTCTTCGATTTCGGTCTCCACGATCTGGCGGGATTCGGGGAAGACACTCAGCAGGGCGCCTGCGTACTGGGGGGCAGAATCATGCAGCTGATCAATGGCGGTCTGGAACTGGGGATACTGCTCCATGTTCTGCTTGTACACATCCTGGTCTGCTGCAGCGGTGGTCACCGGGAAGTAACCGGTCTGGGCATTCCAGTAAGCCTGGGATTCCGGAGAGATCAGGAATTCGATGAAGCGCCAGGTGGCAGCCAGCTTGACGGGGTCGTTGTTGTTCAGAGCCCACAGAGAGCCGCCGCCGATGGACACGCCGCCCTGGTCGGAAGAGCTGACGGCCGGGAAGTAGGCGGTGCCCACTTCAAAGGAATCGCCGGTATCCTGCAGGACCTGCTTCAGGGAAGCAGTGGAGCCCAGCATCATGGCAGCCTTGCCGGAGGTGAAGTCGGTGGTGGCGGTATCGCTGCCGTTGCGGCCTACGTTAGGAGCATAGCCTTCATCGTAGAGTTTCTTCCAGGCGTTGAGGATGTTCAGGGCGCCGCCGTTTTCGTCAAATACGACCTTGGTGGCGGGAGCGGTACGCCCGTTGCCGTTGTCCACCATCTCCAGACCCTGCTTGCTCAGGAACTGTTCAAACCACCAGCCGTACACACTCATGGCCAGCACTTCCTGGGTACCGGCCTTTTCCTTCAGCTGGTCGCCCACTTCGGCGATCTGGTCCAGGCTGGTGGGGACTTCGGTGATACCGGCGGCATCGAACATATCCTTGTTATAGTACAGCAACGGGGTGGAAGAGTTGAACGGCATGGAGTACAGCCCCGAGTCGGTGGTGTAGTAAGCGGCAATGTTGGGCTCGATCTGGGAAACGTCATACCCGGCAGCATCAATCAGCTGCTGCATGGGAATGACCCAGCCGGAGTCGATCATGAAACGGGTACCGATGTCGTAGATCTGGACCAGGTCAGCGCCCATGTTGCCGATCTGCGCACTCTTGAGCTTGTTGATGGCGTCATCGTAACTGCCCTGATAGACCGCTTCCACCGTGATACCGTACTGGTTTTCCTGGTTGAACTTGTCCACCAGGGCGGTCATGGCTTCGCCGTTGACGCCGCCCATGGAATGCCAGAAGGTGATGGTGGTGCCGTTGGTATCCAGGGTATTGAAATCATCGCCGATCAGCTGGGAAGCGGCTTCCGCTTCGCTGGCAGCAGCACCGGCAGCGGTGTCGGCGGTGGCGGCATCGTTCTGGGAAGCACCGCAGCCCGCCAGGGGCACGGTAACGAGGGCGGCGGCCATCAGGCCGGCCAGAATCTTTTTGGCTTTCATCTACTTTACACACTCCTACAATATCACATTTGTCAACCAAAATCTATGTCAGGCGGCATAAACCGCCGGAACAGCGGACTCAGCCCTTGACGGCGCCGGAGAACATGCCCTTGATGAGCTGCTTCTGACCGGCGATGAAGATGACCATGCTGGGGATGATGACCGAAACCACACCGGCCATCATCAGGGTGACCGACTGGGCGTCGGTGTTGTCCAGCATGCTGATGCCGATCTGGACGGTACGCATCTCCTGGGAGCCGGTGACCAGCAGAGGCCACATGTACATGTTCCAAGCGTTGATGAAGGTGTACACCGACATAGCGCCGATGGCGGACTTGGTCAGGGGCAGCAGAATGCTGACAATGAACCGCAGGTTGCTGCAGCCGTCCAGTTTGGCGGATTCATACAGCGACATGGGGAAGGTCATATAGAACTGCCGGAACAGGAAGATGCCCATGGCAGAGGTCAGGGAGGGCAGGATCAGGACCAGGTAAGTATCCAGAATGCCCATGGAGCTGACGGTCAGGTAATTGGAGATGATGGTGGCTTCACCGGGAACCATCATGGTAGCCATGACCAGCATGAACAGCACGTTCTTGCCTTTGAACTTCAGAAAGGAGAAGGCAAAGGCAGCCAGCGAGCAGGTCAGAATCTGACCGATGGTGATGCAGCCGGCCACAATGAAGGAGTTGAGCACGAAGCGCAGCAGCGGCACCTGGGTCCAGGCGCGGATATAGTTACCGAAATCCGGGTGCTTGGGCAGCAGGTTCATATCCATGGTGAAGAGTTCATCTCCCGGCATCAGCGAAACGCTGACTGCGTACAACAGCGGGAAAAGGATGAACAGCGCCATGAGGGTATTGAGCACGATGAGCACACCGGTGCGGACACGGCGGCGGCGCAGAGCAGCCATGCCCATGCGGCGGTGCAGGGCAGTCAGCTCTTCTTCGGTATAGTTGGCACGCTTCAGGCTGGTGCCTGCGGTGGGATTCAGGGTTGCGGTGGTATCCATCAGTATTTGACTCCCTTCTTTTCGACCTTGAACATGACCAGCGTCAGTGCCATGATAATGAGAAACAGGATCACGGACTGCGCCGCCGCGCTGCCGAACTTGTAGTTGAAGAAGGCGTCGCGGTAGATGGAGTAAACGATCAGGTTGGTGGACTCGCCGGGGCCGCCCTGTGTCAGGATCTTGACCTGACCGAAGGACTGGAAGGCCTGGATGATGTTGACCACCAGGGTATAGAACATGATGGGGCTGAGCCCCGGCAGGGTCAGGCGGAAAAACTTCTGGATGCCGCTGGCGCCGTCCACAGAAGCACGCTCGTAGATGGACTCGTCAATGTTGCCAAGACCCGCCGAAAAGTACAGAAAGTTGATGCCGCTGTTCAGCCAGGCGGTGAGGACAGCCACGCAGATCAGGGCATAGCGGGGGTCGCTGATCCAGTTGATGTCCAGGCCGGTGATCTTGTTGAACAGACCGATGGTGGGGTTCAGGATGACCTTGAAGATCATGGCCGCACCGCTGGAAGCGATGGCCATGGGCAGGGCGTAAGCCGTGCTGAACGTCCGGATGCCCGGGAAGGTCTTGCTGCACAGTACCGCCGCCACCAGACCCAGCAGCATACTGCCGAACACCACAATGACCACGAAGATCAGGGTGACGATGATGCTGTTGTAAAAACTTTCGGAAGTGAGCAGGTCGGCGTAGTTCTGGAAGCCCACAAAGAGTTTGGCTCGGCCCAGCTTATCGGTGAGGAACATGCTGAGGTAGATGGTCTTTACAAAGGGGTAGAACAGAAATACCGCAAAAATGGCAAAGCAGGGAATCAGATAAACATAGGGGCTGCAGCCCTTGAGTTTTTCCACAAAGGATTTCATGCATCGTTCCTCCACTGATAGAAAAGGTTCTGCTCGGTCTCGCCGTCAAAGAAATGGGCGTTGGCCATATTCACATACAGGGTCGCAGGCTCGCCTGCCGTGGCGCCATGGTCCGGAGCCACCCGGGCGGCGATCTCGCCGTCCTCATTTTCCAGATGGACGATAGCTTCATTGCCCAGGGCCTCGCAGGCGGTCACCATGCCCTGCATCTCGCCGCAGACCGGACCCGCATGGGCCGCAGAGGCGTAAATGTCCTCCGGCCGGATGCCCAGCACCAGCGCCCGGTTGTCATGCTGGGGCCACAGCACGTCGGCCTGGTCTTTGGTCAGGGGGAAGACCTGGCCGCCCTCAGTCAGGAAAGCGGCCCCCTTCCCTGCCCGCTTGACCTTGCCGCGCAGGAAGTTCATGGACGGAGAACCAATGAAGCCCGCCACAAACATGTTGGTGGGATGGTTGTACAGGTCGATGGGCGTGGCCACCTGCTGGATGTACCCGGCTTTCATAACCACAATACGGTCGGCCAGGGTCATGGCCTCGGTCTGGTCGTGGGTGACATAAATAGTAGTGACGCCCAGTTTATGGTGCAGGGTCGCCAGTTCCACCCGCATATGGCTGCGCAGCTTGGCGTCCAGGTTGGACAGCGGTTCATCCATCAGAAAGGCTTTGGGCTTGCGCATAATGGCGCTGCCGATGGCCACACGCTGTTTCTGCCCGCCGGAGAGTTCCACAGGGCGGCGGTTGAGCAGATGGGAAATTCCCAGCATCTCGGCGGCTTCATTCACCCGCTGGCGGATCTCCTTCTTGGGAACCTTGCGCACCGACAGGCTGAAAGCCATGTTGTCATACACCGACATCTGCGGATACAGGGCGTAGTTCTGGAAAACCATGGACAGATCCCGGTCCTTGGGCTCCATGTAGTTGCACAGATCATCCCCGATCCACAGTTCGCCCTTGGAGATGTCCTCCAGCCCGGCGATCATCCGCAGGGTGGTGGATTTGCCGCAGCCCGACGGACCTACAAAGACGACGAACTCGCCATCCCGAATGCGCAGCGAGAAGTCGCTCACCGCGTACTGATCTTTTTCAAAGACCTTGCATACGTCTTTCAGCACGATTTCTGCCATAGAAGTTTTCGTTTCCCCCTCTGGTAACAGTCACAAGTCACGGGCTTTTTTTGTGCCCGACCGATATGATACCGCAAACCGGGCAGGCTTGTCGTTCATGTTCTGGTAAAATCGCGGAAAACATTCACAGCCCTCTTTCATTCTCCTTCTTACGTTCTTTTTCCCGGTCATCGCCCTTTCGTATAACGCTGCTTTACGCGATATTTACCCGGCAATGATGTCCCTTTTACCGGGAGTTGACGGATTCTTTTCTCACCACATCCGTGCCGCTCCGGCACCATATGCAAAAAGCCCCTCCGCCTGTTTGCCAGACGAAGGGGCTTTTGCTGTTTTACGATTTGCCGGATCATCCGGCATTCAGGGCGCGATTACCGACGGCGGCGAATCACCAGCACGACAACCGCAGCCACCACCGCCAGACCGACGATGACCAGGATGGGCACCAGGGACAGACCGGAAGACGTTTTCTCCCCGGCTGCATCTGCGGCGTTTTCAGACGTTGCGGAGGGTTTCGGCGTGGCAGTTGCCTGGGCCGTGGCCTCCGGTTCCGGTGTGGTTTCGTTGGAAAGGACTTTCTCACTGTCCGAAACCGCATTGTCGCTGACGGAAGGCTTTTTGCTGCCAGACCCACTCGGAACGGTGGACGACTGGCCGGCCGACGGGGTCACCGCCGGCAGAGCGGAGGGCGACGGACTGGCCGCGGCAGTGGTCGTATCCTGGGAATCGTCCGTGTGCTGAGGTTCCGAACCGCTGTCCACAGACGGTGCTGCCGTTTCCGACGGCGCGGAAGGCTTGGGCGTATTCTGCGGTGCAGGCGTTGCCTTGTCGTTCAGATTCACGCTGACTTCACCGTTGGAAGTAGTCTCAATCTCCGTCTTGCCCTGCGCACCATTGACCAGCTGCAGGGAATCCGCTACCACACTCACGGTAGCGGTGCCGGTGCCGCCGGTCAGGCGGACCTGCCCCAGCGAGGTACTGCCGCCGGGCAGCACATCATCGCGACCTGCCACATAGATGTTCAGGCGGCCGGTAGAGGCATCATACCGGTATTCCTGCACCGTACCGGGCAGGGATTTGTCAAAAGCAAAGGACGCATCCAGAGATTCGTCACTGTCTACCTCAAAACTGAGCTGAAAAGCCTTGACGCCCTGAACCGTATTCTCGGGCAGGTTCAGGCTGACGGCAGCGGTGTTGCCGGTTGCCGTTACAGTCACCGTGTTGTCGGCTTCCCGGGCCGAGACCGGCAGTGCCGCCGCGGCCAGAGCCGCCCCCAACAACAGGGTGGCCAACAATTTCTTCATGCTACTCTCCTTGTTTGATTCTGTCAGTCGGCCTGACTGCCCATGGTGATGGGCGGCAGGATCTCAGGGACCTGCACGGCCAGCGTATCACTGGTCAGGCGCTGTCCCTCATTGGTAATGGCGTTGTCCACGCGGTACAGTTCCACACGGACCGTTTCGGGCATGGTCATGTTTTCCAGGGCATCCGGTTCGATCCAATAGACCCAGTAGCCTTCGCTGACTTCGCCCAGCTGCCCGTTGGCAGGGTCGGGGGCCAGAATGATCTGACTGGCGACCAGGCTGCCTTCCTCATCCAGACCGCCCACAATGTTGCCGCTCTGGTCATAGAGCAGCACCACGTTGTAGGCGGGGTTGCCCTTGTAGCTGCCGGTGAACACCAGCGAACCGGCAGGGATCGAAGCGCCGGAACTTGTCTCGTAGATAAATTCCTGGCTCAGCTCGCCGATGCCGTTTTCCATCAGCTCCACGTTGTCGCCGGTGGGGCCCAGCACATCCAGCTCGCTGATGGAGATCTCACTGCCCGCCGGGGCCTTGACGATCAGACGCAGCTGCATGGCGTCGTAGGTGCACACCCACGGGTCATTGTCCGCATTGCGGAAGTACACCGTGCTGACCTCGCCGCCGGCAAAGCTGCCGGTGGCCAGGGTCTGCCACTGGCTGCCGTTGTCCGAAATCTGGATCTCGTACTGTTCGATGGGAGTTCCGGAAGTAACCGTATACTTGAGGCCGGTGGCTGCCAGGCTCTTGCCGAAGTTCAGTGTGACCATGGCCTCGCCGCTGGCGGCCTTGCCGGTATAGGTCGTGTCCTTGCTGTTGTCGATGACCTGAGTGATGGCGGAAACCGGTTCCGGCTCGCAGGGATCGTGGTCATCCGCATCATGGGTGGTATCCTGTTCCGATACCATGTTGGTGGTCACCTTCCACTGGCTCTTGTCATAGCTGCCGTCGTGGCTGATCTTCAGCGTGGGCAGAGTAAGAGCAGCGGAACGGTGGAGGAACTTGTCCACGGCCGTGACCTGATAGGTCACGGTGCGGTTGTTCACGGTGGTCACCGTATCGGTATAGGTGCTGTCGGTGGTAAAGCCCACGACTTCGGTGCGGGCCTGCCCGTTTTCATAGGTGATGCGGGAAATCTCATAGCCCAGCAGCAGGTCGCTGTCGGCATCCGCAGCCAGGGTCAGGTTGATCTGATTGGGCGTCTTTTCATCCACGGCGGCGGTGGTGCCGTCGGTCAGGACTTCCTGCCCCGCAAAGGAGGTTTCCTCACTGTGGGTAAAGCGATAGTTGCGGGCATCGTCGTTGCCGTAGTACAGGGCCCGGGTCTCAGGCTCAAACTGTGCCAGATAGGCCGCCGTGCCGCTGTCAGGGATCAGACCCCAGCGGGTGAAGAAGTCGGTCAGGTCCTTTTCGGCTGCGGCAGAAGCCAACCGGATAAAGTTCTGCTCCGCATTGCTGCCCAGGGTCAGCTTGACGCCGTCGGGTGCGGGGGCCTGGGCTGTATTCCGGGCGTAGGTATCCACACGAGCGTAGAAACGGCTCCGGAACAGGTCGCTGTAATTGTTGTAGATCTCATATTCATAGCCCAGGTCATAGGCAAGGTGCAGCTGCCAGTACATGCCCAGCTGGGTAAACACATCGCCGGAAGCACCGACCGTGCCGCTGGTGACCTTGCTGTAAATGGCATTGTAGCCGAAGCGCATGCCGTCCATGGTCTGGGAGATCTGAGAGAAGTAGTTGTTGGTGACTTCGGCCACGGCATAGCTGCCCTGGTTGATGTTATGGCCGATTTCGTGGGCGATACCCCAACCGAAGAAGTTGCCGCTGCGGTAGGTGCCATCCTCGTTGAGCACAACAGGGCTGCCCTCGCCCAGACCGGGCACGGAATCCCAGCCGATGCCGATGTGGTTGCCCGCCGCATACATGAATGCACCGGCAAACATGCGCATATACCGGATGTTCAGGTGCTGGGAGGGCATGCGGTTCTTGGCACCGGCGCCTTCCATATTGGTCAGGCCCTTGTGCTGGTAGAACAGCAGCATCATCTGGTCCATGGCATCCACAGACTGCAGCAGGCGGGCGGCCTTGTCAGCCGTAGAACCGCTGCCCAGACCCGCCAGAAGCTGGCTGGCCGGGACCGAGTACATCATCTGGTCCAGCAGCACATCGGTGGTGTTGAGGATGCAGGTCTGGGGGTCATAGGCGTAGCTGGTATCGGCATGCTGGCCGCCGTGTTCCGCTTCCAGAGAGGCAGTGTAGGCTTCCAGCTGTTCCACATAGGCCGTGACACGGGCAGAACGCTCCGCCGGGTCGTCGATGCCGTACAGGTCCAGCACGGGAATCTTGGTCCCGCCGCTGACGCGCACGGAGTAGCGGTCATCCGCGCTGGCGCCGGTGAACTGCACATACAGCGCACCGCCATGTTCAGCGTCAAAGGTGACCAGTTCGGGAATGCTGATTTCGTTGCGGCCCACCTTGAGCTGGATGGGCTTGGAGACGACCTGGCCGTACTCCGCATTGTACTGGGTGGCTACCAGCTGCAGCCAGGCATTGGAACCGGTGGGCACATTGTTGCTGCCCACATACACAATGATTTCCTCATTGGCATGGGCGGTCACACCCAGGGGCTGCCAGGCGTTCAGGCCGGTGAAGCCCAGGTGGTCATCCAGCTTGGAAGTGATGGTGGTATGAACCTCCACCACATCGCTGAGGGTCGTTTCCAGAATGCCGCGGGCATTGTCCAGTTCGCGCTGGAGCGCCTGCCGCTCGGGGTGCAGTTCGCCGCTGGCCTCATCGGGAGTATCCAGGCGGGTCTGCAGGTCCTCGATGGTCTTCTCATCCACACCTTCCTGCAGGGTCACATGCAGGTCATCGGCGTACAGAGCCAGAATATCATCTTCCAGGCTGTCATAAGCGTAGAAGCGGATCTCCGAGATGGAGACAGGGCTGTTCCAGTAGGTATAGCCCACGCAGACACGCAGATAGTCGGTGGTGACACCCCCGGCGATCTTGATGGTGTAGTAACCGCGGCTGCCGTCGCTGTGCTTGACCATGCTCACGCCGGGCACTTCGTATTCCCGGCCGTCCTCTCCGCGGGCGTAGACGCGGACTTCACCGTAAGCGCCGCGGTCCTCGATCTGGGCCAGGGAGATACTGCCGATCTTATAGCTGCCGTCGAAGGTCACACGCAGGCCGCCTGCATCGGGATATTTCGCGCCGTCGTCCCAGTCGTCCAGACCGTACCAGGAGGTAAAGTCATTGTCCACTGCGCCCCAGGCAGTCTTGCCGGAATCCAGCGGGCTGTCCTTCATGTAACCGGCCTCATGGGTGGCGGACACGATGTGCGCCGTGACTTCCCCGGCTGCGCCCGGCGTATTGATCAGCTTGTATGCCGGCATTTTGACAGGGTTCACATTGGCGGTGGAAACGGTGGAGGTCAGCGATGCGGGGCCTTCGCCCAGTTCGTTCACACCGGTGACGTAGACCTCATAGCGGGTGTTGTTTTCCAGGTTCTGGATGGTGTAGCCGGTCTTTGCGCCAACTTCGACCTTGGTGAAGTCGGCGTCGCCCTGCTTGCGGTAATACAGATTATAGGAAGCGGTATCTTTCATATCGGCCCAGGAGGCTTCGATGCGCTGGAACCGACCGGTCAGGACCAGAGCGTCCGGCGCGGGCGGCAGCTTGTCGGCCTTGGGGGTGACGGTGATGGCTTCACAGTAGCCACTGCGCCATTCGCCGTTGACCGACTGCACCTGGACGGTGTAGGTACGGCTGTTTTTCAGCTTGACGCCGCCGAAGGTGGTCACATGCAGGCTGTTGGCCGCAGTGCGCACCGTCTCGGTCTTGTCATCCAGGGAGATCTTGACTTCATACCCGGTGACGTTGACCGCCGGGTCCCAGGTCAGGGTGAAAGCCTGGCTTTCGGCCACAGCCGCAAGACCTTCCGGAATATCCATGGTCGGCGGCGGAATGCGGCTTTCCATATCATTGAGGAACTCCACCTTGGAGATTTCGGCCAGGCTGCCGCCGCCCGAAACAGAAGTCACCTTGATGGTGACCTTCTTGACGGCGATCTGACCGCCGAAGTCCACCACGATAGAGCCGTCGGGCTGCATGGTGGCCGCCCCGATGAACCGGGCCACCACCGAATTGGTAACGGGAATTTCCATCTCCCGGGTCTCGCCGTCCTGATCGTACTGCACCGTAACGGTGGCCGCACTGACGGCAGATTCACTGGCGGGGGGTGTCTGCAGGACCATCCCCTCCATGGCCACCGGTGCCTTGGCAGACTTTTCAAAGTCAAAGCTGACGGTGACCGGGTTTTCATCGGAAATGCTCTGACCGGACGCAGGTTTCAGTTCTACTGCCTGCGCGCCGGTGAGCAAGTCTTCCAGAGAGCCGCCGGACAGTTCGGTGGCTTCATCCTTATCCATGGACATCAGGGTTTCGGGCACAGTGGCCTGTACGCGAGCCTTGGTGTCACGGTCGTCTTCCAGGTTGGCGGCCAGCATCTGCAGGTCCACCAGGTCCACGGTGCCGCTGCCGTCCAGGTCGGCGGACGTGTCGGCGGTCTCGATAGCGGTAATCAGGGCATCCACGTCAGCTTGCGCAACAGTCTCGTCACCGTCCACGTCACCGATGCGCAGCGCGCCGGGATGAACACTGTCGGATGCATAGGTATAGCCGGCTAGGAAGCCGGTATACAACTGAACCGAGTACAGCAGGTCCTGCACCGCAATGGTCTGGGTGTAGGTGGCAAAGCCGCTGCCGCTGACGGTCAGGGTATAAGTACCGTTGGGCAGATCCCGGAAGCTGGCTTCCTTCTGCGCCGGAGCGGTATCCCCCGCTGCGGGCAGGATCACCTGCTGGGTGTATTTTTCTTCACCGGACAGGGTAACGGTAAAGGTCATGTCCTTCTGCAGGGGCAGACCTGCCAGCAGGACCACGTCCACACCGGCAGTATTCTGCGGGACAGAAGGTTCTGTCTCCTCTTGTTCCTCCTGCAGGAGAACATCAGCCGTTTCGGCGTTCTCCTCCACGGTGGGTTCTTCATCATACTGTGTCGCCGGCTCCGAACCCGTTTCCGGGGTGGCCGCCGCAGAGATGTCCTCCGCCTGGACCTGCACAGCAGTGTCCTCAGCGTTGTACTCCTCCGCAAAGGCGACAGGGCCCTGGGCCAGGATGCTGAGAGTCATGCAGAAACTCAGCAAGGTGGCGATGGCTCTTTTCACTTGATAACATCCTTTCCTTCTGTTTTGTATCCCGTTTGCATTTTTCCTGCCGGAGCCGGGAACCCGGAGCACATTTTTCTTTATTTTTCCACTTGTGCAGCGCACATTTTACTATAAAAGCAGTAGGAAATCAAGCCCCGGATTTTCCGCATTTTTTCTGCGCAGATTGCCTATTTTTATCGTGTTTTCGTCTTATTTTCATTGTCCCTATGCACTTTGTTACTTTTGTTATATTTAATCTTTGTGTAACATGTATTCTTTTCCTCTTTTGCCGACAAAAAAATGGTGCATTTCCCACAGAGGAATGCACCACTTTTTTGCATTATTCTTTTCCGGATGGCAAGAAAGATCAGGCGAAACCGATCATGACGGCCACGATCACAAAAATGGAAGACAAAACGAACAGAACGCCCTGCATCTTGATCTGGAATTTGGCCCATTTGCCCCATTCCAGACGGGCCACGCCCAGCACGCCCAGCAAGCAGCCGGAGGTGGGAACGATGAGGTTGGTCAGACCGTCACCCAACTGGTACGCCAGCACAGCCACCTGACGGGTGATGCCGGCCAGGTCGGCCAGCGGTGCCATGATGGGCATGGTGAGGGCTGCCTGACCGGAGCCGGAAACCACCACAAAATTGAACAGGCTCTGGAACACATACATGAGCCAGGCCGCCAGCACACCGGGCACACCGCTGAGCAGGTTGCCCAGCGTGTACAGGATGGTGTTCATGACGCTGGGCGTCGTGGGATCGGTGCCGCCCAGCACGATCACGATACCCTGGGCCATACCGACCACCAGGGCCGCACCAACCAGGTCGGCGGCACCGCTCTGGAAAGAAGAGGCAATATCCGAGGCACGCATGCCGTTGAGTTTGAACACGCAGCCGATGATACCGGCCACCAGGCCCATGACAAAGAACTGGGAAGCGATTTCCGGGATATAGTACCCCTTGACCACAACACCCCAGACCGTCCAGATGATGGTGGCCAGAATGGTCAGCAGCACCAGGCCCTGCCCCAGGGTGAAGGGAGCGGAAGCAGCATCGCTCTGGGCCATCTGACCACGATAGTAAGCATCGCTCTCATAGGCAACGGACGCCAGCGGGTTGCGCTTGATCTTATGGGCATAGAGCATGGTGTAGGCAATGCCCGCAGCGGTAAAGATCACCCACATCACGATGCGGAACCCGGCGCCGGACAGGACCGGCACCCCCGCAATGCCCTGGGCAATGGCCAGGCCGAAGGGGTTCATCCAGCTGGTGGCAAAACCAATCTGGGTAGCCACATAGGTGATGCAGACTGCCACCACGGCGTCATAGCCCATGGCAATCGTCAGGGGTACGATGACCATGGCAAAGGGAATGGCTTCCTCCCCCATGCCGAACACGGCGCCGCCCAGGGAGAACAGGGTAAACAGCACCGGAATCAGGATGATCTCCCGGCCTTTGGTCTTGCGGATCATGGCGTGAATGCCGGCATCCACCGCACCGGTACGCATGACGATGCCGAACGCGCCGCCGATGACCAGAATAAAGGCCACAATGCCCACGGCACTGCCGGTCTTATCGCCGGAGGTCAGGCCCTCAAACACATAGTTGAGCATCCCCTGGCCGCCGAAATCCTCGGTACCGAACAGCGGAACGCCATTGCGCACCCGGTCGCCGGCTTCGTCCAGCTGGTAGGCAAAGCTGTCCGCCACAATGACGGTGCGGGTCTTTTCGGTATCGCCGACCATATAGCTGACTTCCTGGGTCTGGAAGCTGCCCACCGGGATCAGGTAGGTCAGCACCGCGCACAGAACCACCACCGCAAAAATGATGACGTATGTATGCGGCATCTGAATTGCTTTTTTCTTCTTTTCCAAGGTTTGTATCACTTCCTGCATAAAATTCGATGCCGCGGTCTTCATTTATACGGTCCACCGCGACAAGTGCTTCCATATCATATCCCAAAATGTAAGAAAATGCAATTCAAAATCCCAAAATTGTTTGCAAATATACATTTGTACCAGTATAATTATGTTGTATGTGCCATTTTGCACAAGACCAAAAAATCCACAGGAGCAATACAACCATGATGAGCAACTATCAGGCCGGGATGATCGAGGCAATCAGCCGTCTGGTCGCCATTCCCTCGGTCTTTTCTGAAAGTAAGGACTATCCTTTCGGTCCCGAGTCGGACCGCTGCCTGGACGAGGCCCTTTCCATGATGGCGGAACTGGGATTCCGCACCTTCAAGGCCCCGAACGGGATGTACGGCTATGCCGAAATCGGAGAAGGGGAACTGTTCGGTGTGCTGTGTCACCTGGATGTGGTGCAGGCCCACCGGGAAGACGGCTGGGAACACGATCCGTTCACCCCCATGGTGCAGGACAACTGGCTTTGCGGCCGCGGCACCCAGGACGACAAAGGCCCCAGCGTGGCCGCTGTCTATGCACTGAAGTCCCTGCTGGATGAGGGACACAAGCTGAACAAGCGGGTGCGCTTCATCTTCGGTATTGATGAAGAAACCATGTGGGATTCCATCCACGCCTACTGCGACCGGGAGGAGCGTCCGGTCAGCGGCTTTGTGCCGGATTCCACCTTCCCGCTGACCTATGCGGAAAAGGGCCTGCTGCAGCTGCAGGTGCGTTCGGACAAAGGGTTTGCCCTCCCCTGCCGCGGCGGCGACAGCATGAACGCGGTATCCGCCCATGCCGAATG
>DXNX01000043.1:10461-17578 GCA_019413245.1 Oscillospiraceae bacterium | reverse complement strand
ATGCTGCCCTTCTTGGGACGATAGGTCAGGATGTTGAGCTTCTTGCCCTTGCCGTTCTTGACGACCTTGGCAACAACGGAAGCGCCGTCCACGACAGGAGCGCCGACCTTGACGGAACCTTCCTCGCCCACGGCCAGAACCTGGTCGAAGGTGACTTCGGTATCGGCCTCAGCGTTCAGCTTTTCGACGTAAACGACATCGCCGACCTTGACGCTGTACTGCTTGCCACCGGTTTTGATAACTGCGTACATGTTGAGTACCTCTTTCAATAAGTCTCGCTGGATGTAGGGCGGTGCCAGGGCACACTTTCAGAGCCCATACCATGCGGCTTATATAGCTTACCATAGATAAACGGCGAAGTCAAGCGGTTTTTTCCGCCGAAAACCGTATTTTTTCACTCAGCGCTTTTCAAAGCGGCCCGGGCGGCAGCCACGGTGTTCAGCATGAGCATGGCGCGGGTCATCAGGCCCACCCCACCGGGCACCGGGGTGATGAAAGATGCCTTCTCACAGGCTGCATCAAAGTCCACATCCCCGTGGAGTTTGCCGTCTGCGCCGCGGTTGATGCCTACGTCGATGACCACAGCGCCAGGCTTGACCATATCCCCGGTGATGAAGCCCTGACGGCCCACTGCTGCCACCAGGATGTCGGCTTCCCGGCAGATCTCGGCCAGGTTCCGGGTGCGGGAATGACAGATGGTAACGGTGGCATTCTGTGCCAGCAGCAGCAGGGCTGCCGGCTTGCCCACGATATTGGAGCGGCCCACCACCACAGCGCGCTTGCCGGTGATGTCGATACCGGTGGACTGGATCATGCGCAGGCAGCCCGCCGGGGTGCAGGGGGCAAAGCAGGGTTCCCCGGTGAGCAGGCGCCCCGCATTGACGGGGGTAAAGCCGTCCACGTCCTTTTCCGGCGGGATGGCCGCAATGACCGCCGACTCGTCGATATTGGCGGGCAGGGGCAGCTGTACCAGAATGCCGTGCACCGCATCATCCGCCGCAAGAGCTTCGATCTGTGCCAGCAGTTCCTCCTGGGTGGTGGCGGCGTCCATCCGGATGACCCGGCTCTCGATGCCGCACTCGGCACAGTCGTTGGCCTTGCCGCGCACATAGACCTGGCTGGCGGGGTCCTCCCCTACCAGCAGCACGGCCAGACAGGGCGCGACGCCCTGCTCCCGCAGCTGTTTGACCTCGGCAGCGGCTTCTGCCTTGACGGCGGCCGCCAGTTTCTTTCCGTCGATAATGGCTGCACTCATGTTCAGCTCTCCCCTCTTACATGTTTTGAAAAAGCTCCGGCCGTTGGCACGGCGCGGGGACGATACGGTTTATTCGTTGCCGGAATCCTGGGACTGTTCCGCCGGCGTTTCCGGTTCTGCGTCGGTTTCGGCCGCAGCGGGTTCTTCTGCCGGAGCTTCGGCAGCGTTCAGGTCCAGGTCTTTCAGGCGCTGGTTCATGGCCACGGTGGCAGCCACGAACTCCTTGTGGCTGGCATTGGCAGGCAGGGTATCCACTGTGAAACGTTCCCCCGCTGCCTTCTGCTTTTTGATGTCATCCACGGCCAGCGTGACCAGCGGTGAGCCCTGGCCTTTGGTTTTCTGCAGGCCGTAAACCAGCAGCACAACGGACACTGCCACCGTGATCAGGGCCACCACCTGGCTGAAGCGCAGGTTGGTGTTGCCGATGAACAGCGAATCGGTGCGCAGGCCCTCGATCCAGTAGCGGCCCAGGCCGTACCAGGTCAGGTACATCAGGAACAGCTGCCCGTGGAAACGGCGGTGCTTCATATACAGGAACAGCACCAGGAACCCGAACAGGCACCACAGGCTTTCGTACAGGAAGGTAGGATGGACCGGCTGGGAGGGGTCCACGGTGACGCCCTGGGCGGCCAGGGTCTGCTGCATGTTGGTCAGATAACGGTAGGTACCCTCGCTGTACATGCCCCAGGGCAGGGTAGTATTGCAGCCGAAGGCTTCCTGGTTCATGAAGTTGCCCCAGCGGCCGATGCCCTGCCCGATGAAGAAGCCCATGCCCACCACATCAAACAGCGGACGCAGCGGAATCTTGCGCCAATGGGCGGCCAGACCGCCAAAGACAAAGGCGCCGATGATGCCGCCATAGATGGCGATGCCGCCTTCCCGGATGTCCAGCATCTCCCAGATAGAATCGTACTCAAAAGGTGCCATGGCCACATAACAGGCCCGGGCACAGATGATGGCCATGACGGTACCAATGGCCACCACGTCCACCAGACGGTCGCTGTTGATGCCGAAGTCCGGCGAATAGTGGAAGGCAAAGGCCAGGGCCAGCAGCAGGCCGGCGGCGATCAGGATGCCATACCAGTACACATTGAAGCCGCCGATGGAAAAGGCCACACGATTGATGGTGAATGCCAGCCCCAGGCCGGAAAATTCTACATGAAAAACTGTATCCATGGGTACAATCCTCTTATGTTATTGTTGTTGCGGTTCGATTTCCACATAGGTCATACGGTCCTCGCTGAGCATGGACTGCATGGCCGCGTCGGCATCTGCCACGGTGAGGGTGGCCAGCGCCTCGATCTCATCAGCCAGGGTGTTGCCCCGCAGATGGGCACTGGCCAGGGCTTCGGCGGCATCCTCCACCCCTTCCAGGTCGGCAAGTATCTCGCCGTACATCTGGTTTTTGACCAGGGTGAACAGTTCCGGGTCCACGCCTTCCCGGCGCATACGGGCGATCTCCTCCCGCACCATGTCGGCCACAGCCCGGGGTGTTTCGCTCTCCCCGGTGAAGGCAATAACGCAGCAGCCGGAAGTGCTGACCGTGTCCCCGCTGAATTCCGGGTTGACCAGCGCCTGGTCGTACAGTTTGCGGTACAGGGAAGTCAGCCCGCCGCAGACCAGGTCCGGCAGCATATCCGCCAGCATCTCGGTGCGCACATCGCCCCGGGCGATGGGGTCTTCCCGGAAGGCCAGGGCAAAGCAGGGCTTGTTCACCGGCATGGAGAATTTCAGCTCCGTCTGGGGTGCATCATTTTCGACCCGGTTTTCCTCCACACTGACCGTATGCTCGGGGGCGGGCTTGTCCAGCCCGGCCCGGTGGCAGGCGGCCAGCGCCTGGTCCATGGTGATGTTGCCTGCCACCGACAACACCATGTTGCCGGGACGGTAGAAAGCGTCGGTACAGGCATACAGCAGGTCGGGGGTCAGCTCGGCGATGCTCTCCACCGTACCGGCGATGTCATCCCGGATGGGATGGTCCTTGTACAGGCAGCGGAACAGGCCGGTCATCAGCCGCCAGTCGGGGCTGTCGTCATACATCTTGATCTCCTGCCCGATGATGCCCTGTTCCTTGGCGATGGTGGCCTCGGTAAACCAGGGGTTGCCCACCATGTTCAGCAGGATATCCAGGTTTTCATCAATCTGACCGCTGGCGGTGAAGATATAGCAGGTGCGGTCATACCCGGTGAAGGCATTGGCCGAAGCGCCGGTCTTGGCGTACAACGCAAAGGCGTCCCCCTGCTCCGACTCGAACATTTTGTGTTCCAGAAAATGGGCCGTACCGGCGGGCAGATCCACCTTTTTGCCGTCCAGCGTAAAGCTGCGGGTGGTGGAGCCGAAAGCAGTGGCGTACATGGCGTGCACCGTGCTGTATCCCGGCATGGTGCGGCAGAGCACCGTCAGGCCGCTGGGCAGAACAACGCTCTGGCAGCGGATGGCATCCGCGGCTTTGGCCCGGATGCCCTGCATGGTCTGGTCCTGACTCATTGTGCCACCTCCCCTTTGTCGGCGGTCACGGCGTAACATACCGAATAGTGATAGCTGTTCAGCAGATCCCGCACTTCCTCGGCAGTGACGGCCTGAATCAGCACCTTGCCGTATTCCGGCGGGGCCAGGGCTTCGCCCCGGGCGATCTGGCCGTAATACCAGTTTTCCAGCCCGCCCAGGCTGTCGCCCAGGGCATCCATGCTGGACATAAGACCGCGGCGGCAGTCTTCCATCTCGTCCGCCGTGATGGGCCCGCGGCACAGGTCATCCAGTTCTTTCAGGATGGCCGTCTCGGCCCGCTCTTCCCCGCCGGGTTCCACCCCGGAATCCACCATCATCACACCAGTCGAGCGCAGGGCGCTGGACCCGCAGTAATAGCACAGGCTCTGTTTTTCCCGCACGTTGCGGAACAGGCGGCTGGTGGCCGAACCACCGAACACGCCCATGGCCATCCGCAGCTGGGAGATGCTGGGCAGGTCCTCCGGCGTGCCGGTGGTGAACAGCATGCACAGCTTGGCCTGGGTCAGGCCGGAGATGGACTCGGTATAATGGCGGGGCTCGGTAATGGGCATGGCCATGGCCGAAGCAAACCGCCGGGGGGCACGGTGTACCTTTTCCAGCTTTTGCAGCAGCAGGTCAGCCACACGGCCGCTGTCCGCCCCCTGCACCATCACATCGATGGACGAGGAGGAAAGGATGCGGTCATATTCCGCCTTGAGGGTGGCGGGGGTGACGTTGGGTAGGTCGGCCCGGTAGCCGCCCAGCTCGATGCCGGCGGGCGAATCGCCGTAAAAACGGCGGCGGGCCTGCCGCACACAGTACAGGCGCTTGTTGTTGTATTCAGCCTGCAGGCGGCGGTCCAGGGTTTCTTTTTCAATGCGGACGGCTTCGGGGTCAAAGACGCCGTCCACCAGATAGGGTTCAAACACGATGCCGAACGCGATGTCAGCGTATTCGGCACTCAGGTTCTCCCCGGTCAGGGCAAACTTGTCCTTGATGCCGCAGATGTCCACCGTCAGCACCCGGTCGGTGCCGGCGGTGCCCAGATCCACCCCCAGGTCGGCGCCGTACAGGCGGGCCAGCTTGCGGGACAGAGCCGTCATATCCGGGCATTGGGCATAGCCGCGCTCCAGCACCAGCGGCAGCACCGCGGCATCGGTGGCCGAGCGGCGCAGCGCCGGGTAGCGCAGATGGATGGTGATGCGGCAGCGATTGAATTTTTCGGCATCCAGTGTGGTCAGATACACGCCGGGCGCCAGCTGCTTGCGTTCAAACACAGGCATTTCCTCCGGATTTGGGTATATTTTGCAAAATCCTGCTCCATTATACGCCCTTCGGGGCAGGTTGTAAATCAGTCGATATGGCCGTCCAGACCGCTGAAATAGGCGCGGCTGCGGGCAGCGGCCGTGGTAATGAGGTCGGACAGGGCCTGCAGGGAATCAAACTTGCGCACCGGGCACAGGTATTGGTGGAACTCCAGCACCGGGTGTTTGCCGTACACATCGCCGGAAAATCCCGGCACATAGGTTTCACAGCTGACCGCTGCCCCCTCCTTGTCCACCGTGGGACGGGGACCGATGCCGGTGGCCGAGGGGTACCAGGTGCCGTCGATGCAGATGCGGGTCAGGTAGACGCCGCAGCAGGGCTGCAGAGTACCGCCGGGATAATTCTGGTTGATGGTGGGGGTGCCCAGCTTGCTGGTGCCCACCCCCTTGCCGTGGGTGACGGTCCAGTCGATGGCATAGGGTGCGCCCAGCATGGCGTTGGCGTCAGGCAGGCGCCCCTCCTCCAGCGCGGCCCGGATGCGGGTGGAGGAAACCACCTCACCCCGGTAGCGGGCCATCTCCACCACCGTGACACGAATACCCGCGTCAGCGCAGAGCGCTTTCAGCATCTCCACGTTGCCGGCAGCCCGGGCCCCGAAGGTAAAATTATCCCCGCAGAAAACCGACTTGGCATGGAAGCAGCCCACCAGAATGTCCTGCACGAAAGCCTCGGGGGTCAGGGCACAGAACTCCGCAAAGGGCGGTTCCATCAGGCGGCGCACGCCGAGAGAAGCAATGCGGGCGTGCTTCTGGTTCAGGGAAAGAATCCGCCCGCCTTTCAAGGTACTGCCTTCGGGCAGTTCAAAGGTAAAGACAGCCGGCATCAGGCCCGCACGGCGGGCTTCGGTCACGGCGGCCGAGATCACGGCCCGATGGCCCAGATGGACGCCGTCAAAAAAGCCGAGGGCCACGGCGCTGCCCTTGGGGGCATCCACCGGGGCGATGGCCGGGATGATCTGCATATCGAATTGCTGCATCTTGTCAGGTCCTTTCGCAGAACAGTTTTTCTACCCGCAGAACGCCGCCTTCGATCACCGCCAGGCCCAGGAACAGGCCGGTAGTATCGTACACGCGGTAGCGGCCGTCCGCCGCGGGGTAGCGGCTGGTGGGGCAGCCGTTGAACAGGTGGGTGCGGGCCGGTTCCTCCACCGTAAGTGCCGGCAGAGAGGTAAAGGCGGTTTCCACCCCCAGCATCCAGCCGGCATCGGCCAGGGTGCCGTTGTCCGCCGCGGCCAGGATGTCGGGCAGGGTATGGCACTGGTCGATGGAGAACGCGCCCGCCCGGGTGCGGCGCAGCGCCGCCAGGGTGGCGGGCAGCCCCAGGGCCGCGCCGATGTCCTCGGCCAGGACCCGGATATAGGTTCCCTTGGAGCAGGACACCCGCAGGGTGTGGTCACCGGGAGCGGGGCTGCCCAGATAGTCGATGGAATAGATGGTGATGGGGCGCGGGGTGCGCTCCACCGTGCGGCCCTTGCGTGCTGCTTTGTACAGCGGCTGGCCGTCCACCTTGACGGCGGAGTACATGGGCGGAAGCTGCTGCTGCGCACCCAGAAACCGGGGCAGCACCGCCCGCAGTTCCGCCTCCCCTGCTGTGACCGGGGCGGTTTCCAGCACGGTACCGGTGATGTCGCCGGTATCGGTTCGCACGCCCAGGCGCAAAGTGGCTTCATAGGTTTTGTCGTGGTCGGGCTGGCGGTCGGCGGCTGCGGTGGCCCCGCCCGCAAACACCACCAGCACACCGGTAGCCATGGGGTCCAGCGTGCCGGAATGGCCCAGGCGCCGGGTGCCCAGGACGCCCCGCAGCTTGGCCAATACATCAAAGCTGGTCCAGCCCGCCGGTTTATCCACCGGCAGGATGCCGTTGGTCAGGTTGGTCATACGTCACCTCAATACTTGTTGCCGAAACAGCAAGAACCGGCACCAGGCAGCGGGCCCTGCGGCGCCGCTGCCTGTCACCGGTTCCATTGCTGCAATTATCCTTGATTGCGCTCGGTATGGTCGATCATGCCCCAGCGTTCCAGTTCCTTGCGCACTTCGTCCAGAATGGCAT
>DXNX01000043.1:0-10451 GCA_019413245.1 Oscillospiraceae bacterium | reverse complement strand
GTCCAGGTTGCCGCTGATCTCGCATCCGGCCGCGCGGGAATGTCCCCCGCCGCCCAGATGCCGGGCAATGGCGCACGCATCCACGCGACCGGCGGTGCGCACGCTGATCTTGAAGCTGCCGTCCTTCTGCTGACGCAGGGTCAGGCCCACTTCCACCCCTTCGATGGACCGGGGCAGGCTGGTCAGATCCTCCAGTTCGGCACCCGCCACGCCGGAGGTCACGATCTGGTCCCAGGTCAGATAGATCATGGCACACAGACCGTCAAAGAAGTATTCCAGGCTTTCCAGCGCCATCTTCTCAATCTCCAGACGGGCGCGGGAGCGGGATTCAAACAGACGGGCATTCAGGCTTTCAATGTCGGCACCCGCCTCAATGACGCGGGCAGCCGCCATATGGGTTTTGGCTGTGGTGTTGGAGAAGCGGAAGCAGCCGGTATCGGTGGCGATGCCGGTATACAGACAGGCCGCGATCTCAGGGGTGAGTTCCACACCCATATCGGTGACCACATCGATCATGATCTCACTGGCCGCGGCGGCGCCGGGGTCCAGCAGCGTTTCATACGCATAGCCGCTGTTGCTGGGATGATGGTCGATGCACAGATCCACATGTTCGGCGTACTTCTGCACATTGTTGCGGTCACCGAACAACTGGATGCCCGCCACGTCCACCGCCACCACAAAGGCCGGGGTGAAGCTGGAATCAAACCAGCCAATGCCCATGAAATCGTACATGGCAGGGATCGGGTCACTGCACAGCACCGCGACGTTTTTGCCCAGCGTTTTCAGCGCCAGGTACAACGCCCCGGCGCAGCCGATGGTGTCGCCGTCGGGGTTCTTATGGCATAGGATCAGGATATCCTGTGCGGCGCGCAGCCGCAGTACAGCGGTTTGCCTGTCCACAGATTCCGTCATAACGTACCTCTTTTCCAGCGACCCGAATACTTCGGCTTCGCTCCAAAAGTGGCCGAAAGCAGGCTCAGTCTTCCTGCGGTTCGGCTTGTGCGGCGGGGCTGTCTTTTTCCAGCCCGCGCAGCATCTCATTGATATGCGCCGCATAGGCAGCGCCGTCATCCGTCACAAACACAAAGCGGGGTGCCTTGCGGATGTGCATGCGGCGGCTGACTTCGGTGCGGACATGGCCGGACGCCTTGTTCAGCGCAGCGACCACCGGCTTGCTGCCCCCTTCGCGGCCCATGACGCTGATGTAGACTTTGGCCACATCCAGGTCGGGGGTCACATCCAGGCGGGTGACGGTCAGCAGACCGCCCGCAACCCGCGGGTCCTTCATCTCACCGATGATGGCGATGAGTTCCCGCTTCATATCCTGGGCCATACGGCCCTGGTTCTTGGTAGGCATTTATCGTAACCTCGTTCAATCAATCGCGGTATTCTTCCAGCTTGAAGCACTCGAAGACGTCGCCCTCCTTGATGTCGGCGAACTTCTCCAGGGTGATGCCGCATTCAAAGCCTTCGGCCACTTCCTTGGCGTCATCCTTGAAGCGCTTCAGAGAAGCAATGGCGTCCTCGGTGATGACGATGCCGTCACGCACCAGGCGCAGCTTGGCATCGCGGGTGATCTTGCCGCTGGTGACACGGCAGCCGGCAACGGTGCCCACGGAAGAGATCTTGTAGACCTGACGGACCTGGGCTTCGCCCAGTGCCACTTCGCGGATCTTGGGAGCCAGCATGCCCTTCATAGCGTCGGAAACATCGTTGATGGCGTCGTAAATGACACGGTACATCCGCATTTCCACGCCGGTCTGTTCGGCTTCGGCCTTGGCAATGGGGTCGGGACGGACATTGAAGCCAATGATGATGGCGTTGGAAGCGTCGGCCAGGCTGACGTCGGACTTGTTGATGGCACCGACAGCGGCATGGATGACGCGCACGCGCACTTCGTCATTGGAGATCTTCTCCAGGCTCTGCTTCACAGCCTCGGCGGAGCCCTGGACATCGGCCTTGACGATGATGGGCAGTTCCTTCATGTCGTTGGCAGCCATCTGGTCAAACAGGTTATCCAGGGTGACCTTGGTGTAGGCGGCAAACTGCTTTTCCTTGGCTTCGGTCAGGCGGCGGTCGGCCAGTTCACGGGCCAGGCGCTCGTCCTCGACAGCCTCGAACAGCTCACCGGCGGTGGGCACTTCGGTCAGGCCGGTGATCTCCACAGGCATGGAGGGGCCGGCTTCGGTGATCTCCTGGCCTTTGTCGTTGCGCATGGTGCGCACGCGGCCCACGGAGGTACCGGCGATCAGGCAATCGCCCTTATGCAGGGTACCGTTCTGCACCAGCAGGGTGGCGATGGGGCCCTGGCCCTTGTCCAGGCGGGCCTCCACCACGGCGCCCTTGGCACGGCGGTTGGGGTTGGCTTTCAGTTCCATGACCTCGGCTTCCAGCACGATGCGTTCCAGCAGATCCTGGATGCCCATGCCGGTCACGGCAGACACCGGGATGCAGGCCACGTCGCCGCCCCAGTCTTCGGGAACGATCTCGTACTTGGTCAGCTGTTCCTTGACGCGCTCGGGGTTGGCGGTGGGCTTATCCATCTTGTTGATGGCCACGATGAGCTTGACCTTGGCAGCCTTGGCATGGTTGATGGATTCGATGGTCTGGGGCATGATGCCGTCATCGGCAGCCACCACCAGAACGGCGATGTCGGTCAGGTTGGCACCGCGGGCACGCATGGCAGTGAAGGCTTCGTGGCCCGGGGTATCCAGGAAGGTGATGACATCGTCACCGCTCTTGACCTGGTAGGCGCCGATGGCCTGGGTGATGCCGCCGGCCTCACCGGCGGTCACGTTGGTCTTGCGGATGGCGTCCAGAATGGAGGTCTTGCCGTGGTCAACGTGGCCCATGACCACGACGACCGGCGGACGGGGCACCAGATCTTCGGCGGCATCCTCATCCTGCTCGAACAGACGTTCCTCGATGGAAACATGGACCTCACGCTCGACCTTGGCGTGGAATTCCTCGGCCACCAGAGCGGCGGAGTCGAAATCCACCACATCGGAGGCGGCGTGCATCTCGCCCATCTGCATGAACTTGGCAACGACCTTGGCCACGTTCTGCTTCAGGCGGGAAGCCAGCTCGCTGACGGTGATCTCGTCAGGGATCTGGATCTTCAGCTGGGCGTTGCGGGCCTTTTCCAGCTGGATGCGCTGCAGGCGCTCGGCCTCGGTCTCGCGGCGGCGCTGGTACTGGTTGCGGCCCTTGTTCCGGTTCTGGAACTTCTGCTTGGTGGCCACAGGCTGCTTCTTGCGCTTGGCGGGCATGTTGCGGCTGTCGGCCAGGTCATCGTAGCGGGCGCTGAACTTATCCACGTTCACGTCCACGGTACGGGTATCCACCTGCACCTGGGCGCGGTTGACCTCCACCTGCTCGGTGGCGACCGGCTTCTTGATGCCGCTGTCAGCGGCCAGTTCCTGCATGGTCACGCTCTTTTCCTTGCGACGCTCGGCAGGCTTGTTCTCGTTCTTTTTATTATTGTTGGCAGCCGGACGCTGGGCAGCCTTGGGGGCTTCCTTGGCAGCGGGTTCGGCTTTCTTGGCGGGCTCCGCCTTCTTGGGTTCCGGCTCCTTGCCGGAAGCCAGGTATTCATCCAGGCTGGCCACGGCGGTTTCGCGGGTCAGGGATTCCAGCAGGCCGTTGACTTCGCTTTCTTCAAACGTGCCACCGGCTTTGCGGTTCTGCCCCGTCAGGGCGGCCACCGTATCGATGGCCTTTTTGGGGGTAATGCCGAAATCCTTGGCCACATCGGCGATCTTATACTTAAAATCCATGGGCAGGTCCTCCTTATCGGGTCAGTTGTTTTGCGCACAGCCGCGCAAGGTTATCATCCGTTACCGCAAACACCGCAGCGGGCCGTGGGGTGAGCATGGCAAGGCTGGCGGTTTCCAGCGGCATCTCTTCGCAGGCAACAAGGCCTTCGCAGGTATCTTTCATATGTTGTTTGGTGCGGGGGCTGGCGTCAGAGGCCAGCAGCACCAGGCTGACCTTGCCGCGCATAACGGCTTCCTCGACACGGTCGTACCCGTGCAGCAGTTTGCCCGCCTTGCGGCAAAGACCCAGCGCGCCCAGCAGACCATTGGCATCATTCGGCACTCTCGGTCGCCTCCTTTGCCATTTGTTCGGCGCAGGCGATCTCCTCGGTCAGGCGCTCGTACACGCTGTCCGGCACCGGGACGCCGAACGCATGTTCCAGCCGCTTGGCCTTACGGGCCTTGGCCAGGCACGCCGCCGAAGGACACAGATAGGCACCCCGGCCGGACTTTTTGCCGGTCAGGTCCACGCCCACCTCCCCTTCGGGGCTGCGGACGATGCGCACAAGCTCACGCTTCGGTTTTTGGGCACTGCAGCCCACACACCGGCGCACCGGGACTTTCTTTTGACGTTGCTGCTGCAAGGTGAAACCTCTTTTCGGATAAAGTGAAACGGGGATGAGAGGATTACTCCCCTTCCTCCTCGCCGTAATAGCCGGATTCCGGACGGATATCGATATTATAGCCGGTCAGGTGAGCGCACAGGCGCACATTCTGGCCCTTGTTGCCGATGGCCAGGCTGAGCTGGTGATCAGGCACGGTGACGCGGCAGCTCTTGTTCTCGCCGGGGAGCAGTTCCACCTTGACCACCTTGGCCGGGGACAGCGCCGCCGAGATGAAGGCGGAGATATCCTCGCTCCAGCGGATAATGTCGATCTTTTCGCCGTTCAGCTCGGAAACGATCTTCTCCACACGGGCGCCGTGGGCACCGATGCAGGCGCCGACCGGGTCCACGTTGGGGTCCTTGCTGTACACGGCCATCTTGGTGCGGGCACCGGCCTCACGGGCGATGGCCTTGACCTCGACGACACCTTCGTAGATCTCGGGGACTTCCAGCTCAAACATGCGCTTGACCAGACCGGGATGGGTACGGCTGATGGTCACGCGGGGGCCGCGCTCGGTGGAGATGACATCCACCACATAAACCTGCACGACCTGGTTTTCGGTGAAGGTCTCGCCGGGGACCTGCTCGTTGCGGGGCAGAACGGCGCTGCCGCCCTTGCCCAGGTCGACGACCACGTTGCCGCGCTCATGGTCCACGGAAACGACAGTGGCGGCAATGATCTCATGGGCGCGGGACTGCATCTCGCTGCACTGCAGGCTGCGTTCGCCTTCACGCAGGCCCTGACGGATCACATGCTTGGCGGTCTGGGCGGCAATGCGGCCGAATTCCTTGGTCTTCAGCTGGGTGACGAAGCGCTGGCCGATCTTGTAGGACTTGCGCACGCGCTGGGCGTCCTCCAGGCTGATCTGGGTGTGGGGGTTTTCCACCTCTTCCACAATGTCCCGCATCAGGCTGGCGCGGAAGGTGCCCAGTTCGGGGTCGATGTCCACGATGACGTTCTCGTCCTCGACCTCATAGTCCTTTTTGACCGCGATGACGATGGCGGCCTTGATCTTATCGATCAGATAATCGGCGGGCAGTCCGCGCTCCTTTTCCAGTGCGGCCAGGGCGTCAAAGAATTCGTTGTTGGATGCAGTAGCCATTTTTCCGGTTTCCTCCCAAAGTGATGTATATGTCAGCCATTGTGGCGGTTCTCGGTTTTCTCAGCCGAACAGGTTCTCGTCGTCGCACAGCTTGACAAAGCCGGCGCTCTTGAGGGGGAAGGTCACATCCCCCTGTTCGGTGTGCAGGGTCACGATGCCGTCTGCCAGGCCCACCAGGGTGCCTTCCAGCTCCCGGCGGCCTTCCTCATCGGGACGGATGAGGCGGGCGGCGCATTTCTGGCCCACCAGAGCCTCGTAATGCTCGGGACGGGTCAGGCGGCGGCCCAGTCCGGGGCTGCCCACTTCCAGATAGTAGCTCTGGTCAATGGGGTCGGCCTGGTCCAGCAGCGGGTCAATGGCGCGGGACACGGCCTCACAGGTATCGGTGTCCAGCGGTTCGTCCCGGTCGATGAGAACGCGCAGGAACCAGTCCGGGCCTTCCTTTTCGAACCGGACATCCCACAGACGCAGTCCCATTTCTTCCACCACAGGGCGGACGATGTTCTCCACCGCAGCGGCTGCGCCGCCGGGCTGCTGATGCTTGGCTTTTGCCATGGTAACCCCCTATCACAAAAAGAAAGCGGACCAAACGGCCCACTTTCAGTAAAAAATCATCATCGAACAGTAAGAATATACCACACCCGTGCGCAAAATGCAAGCCTTTTGCGCCTTTTGCCGCCAAATTGTTATCTTTTGCGGGGTCAAAACAGGCTCAGAACTGTGCCAGCAGGCCCAGAAGCTTATCCAGATTGCGTTCGGTGACCGAAAAAATCAGGATGTCACACCCCGGCGCAGCGGCCAGATCAGGGGTCATGGTTTCGGGGGCCTGGTACCAGCACCCGGCAAACCGCTGCTCCAGATACTGCACATAGTAGCCGCTGAAGCTGTCCCCCACCACCCCTACGGTGCGGGGGTCGCTTTCGTACAATTCCATATAGTTGGCAGCGGCCAGGTCGTGTTCTTCAGGCAGGACGGTGTACAGCGCCGCCACATTGGCCAGGTCCCCTGTCTGGATGCCGTTGTCCTCCAGTTGATACCGGTCAAAGGATACCGTCTCCAGCCCGGCGGCGGACAGGGCCCCGTCCAGGCCGAACAGTGCCCCCGCGTGGTTCCAGTGGGTGTCGGTCTTGAAATAGAGACTGTTCTCCCCTGCCTCCATCCGGCGCTGTGCCTCGGCGCGCAGAGCCTCGTACGGCCAGCTGACAGCCACAGAAGTGTGGTCCGTCATGTAGGCGGCAAAACGGTCGGTGCGGTTTTCCTCATTGACAATGGGGTAGGCGTCGGGCATGAATTCCCGGTAGACCCGGTCCTTGGAAGGTGCCAGGTCCAGCACCAGGGTACAGCCGTTTCCGGCCAGCGTGTCCGAAAGGCGCTGCAGAGAGGCCGCCGCGGCCGCCAGCGTTTCCTCACTGTCGAAGGTTTCGGGCAATCCCTGATAGTTGGCCACCGGGCGGGCCGCATCGGGGCCGTCCTTATAAAAGAGCCATCCGTCCTTGCCGGGCAGCACCTGGTCGGACTGACTGGAGCCGAACAGGGTGTAGTCGAGGGAGGCATCCAGCGCCGTGAACTGGTACCGGAAGGGCGAATTGTCCACGATGAACTGGTCCAGCCGTCCGGGCAGGCCGGACAGCGAGCCCTGAAACACTTCGGGCAACGTGGTCAGCAGACGGTTTTCGTGGTTATCCCCCGAAAGCTGCCGGCTGAAGATGTTGAACACCAGAAAGCTGCCGCCCAGAATCAGGCAGAACAGCCAGACGACGATTTTCTTTGTCATGGTCCTTTCCCCTCTCCTCAGAACTGGGCGTAGATGAATGCGGTGTAGTTGCCCGCCGTGGTACGCATGATGGAGAAGAACAGAAGTACCGCCACCAGCACCACATCCGCCGCACCGGGATTTTGCTGTCCGCGCAGCCAGGCTTTCAGTTTCGGGAAGGCCGCCTGCACCGGGCCGCAGAGCAGGATACCCGCCGCCAGAAGCAGCAAGGTCTTGGGGTCGCCAAAGGCGGCGAAGGTCATGCCCGGGGCACCCGCCTGCCAGGTAAGGATACCGCCCAGTGCCGCCAGCGCCTGCCCCAGGCTGGGTGCACCGAAGAAGGTGAAGCCCACGAACACCGCCAGCACCGTATACAGGTGGGCCACCCAGACCGGAGCACGCTCCAGGGCCTTGCGCAGGCCCAGACGCTCCAGGCAGCTTAAAAGACCGTGCCACAGCCCGAAGGCCAGATACTGCCAGGCCGCCCCGTGCCAGAAGCCGGTACAGGCAAAGACGATGAGCAGGTTCAGGCAGGTACGGGCAGTGCCCCGGCGGCTGCCGCCCAGCGGAATGTACAGGTAATCCCGGAACCAGGCCCCCAGCGTGATGTGCCAGCGGCGCCAGAACTCCCCGATGGAGCGGGATAGATAGGGATAGTCAAAGTTTTCGGGCAGAGGCAGGCCGAACATCTCACCCAGGCCGATGGCCATATCGCTGTACCCGGAAAAATCATAGTACAGCTGTACCGCGAACGCGGCGTAGCCCAGCAGCAATACCGGGCCGGGCAGGCGGGCAGCATCGGTACCGCTGACCGCCGTATACACCAGGGCCAGCTGGTCGGCGATCAGGGTCTTTTTGCCCAGCCCCAGCACAAAACGGCGGATACCTTTGTACATCCGGTCCAGCGTCACCCTGCGTTCGGGCGCCAGGGGGGCCAGGGCAGCAGACTGGAAGCCGTACCGCACGATAGGGCCGGAACTCACATGGGCAAAGCAGGCAAAGTAGAGGTAGAGCCGCAGCGGATTGCGTTCGGGAGGAACCGTGCCCCGGAACACATCCACACAGTAGCTGATGCCCTGAAAGGTATAAAAGCTGATGCCCAGCGGCAGCGCCAGAGCCAGCACCGGCAGGTGCACCCCGGGCAGGGCATTGGCGGTTTCGGCAAAAAAGCCGGCATACTTGTAAAAGCCCAACAGCAGCAGGTCTGCCGCCACCATGGCCCCCAGAATCCCGCGGCGGGGGCGGCGCTGCAACAGCAGGCCGAAGCCCCAGTGCACCAGAGCAAAGGCCGCCAGCAGCAGGCTGTACCGGATGCCAGCCCAGGCGCAGAACGCCAGGCTGAACACCCCCATGACCACGTTCCGCATCCGGGCCGGCAGCACAAAATACACTGCCAGCGCCAGAGGCAGAAACACAAACAAGAACTGAACCGAAGAGAAGCCCATCCGTACACCGCTTTCCGCTGATTTTATGGGAATTTGTGTTGATTATACCAGAAGTTTGACCCCCGGGCAAGGCAAAGGCGGGGCACGGCCCGATGCCGCGCCCCGCCGGGGTGCTTGCTTATAAAGGGGAGATCAGAACGCCCATTCGCCGTTTTCGAAGATGACAACTTCCTTGCCGTCCTTGCACACGCCGGTGATGCGGGTGTCGGGAGCGCCCACCATCACGTCCTCGTGGATGGCGGAATCGTTCAGGCCCTTCTCCATGAGCTGGGCGCGGGTCAGCTTGGAACCGCCCTTGATGTTGGTGGGATAGCCGGCACCGAAAGCGATGTGGCAGGCGGCGTTCTCATCAAACAGGGTGTTGTAGAACAGCACGCCGCTCTGGTTGATGGGGCTGGACACCGGCACAAAAGCGATCTCGCCGATGCGGTTGGCGTTCTCGTCGGTGGTGAGCAGCTTGCCCAGCAGTTCGGCGTTCTTCTCGGCGCCGTGCTCGATGACCTGGCCGTCCTTGAAGGTCACATGCCAGCCCACAATGAGCTGTCCATTGTACACATAGGGTTTGGTGCCGTAGACGGTACCGTTCACCCGGTCACGATGGGGTGCGCAGAAGACTTCCTCGGTAGGGACGTTGGCGATGAACTCCACGCCGTTTTCGGCCACGCTGGAGGCACCTTCCCAGGTGCAGTCATCGGCCAGGCCGATGGTCAGGTCGGTACCGTTGGAGCTCTGCAGACGCACATGGTCCAGGTTCCAGGCGTTGAGCTGGTCGCGGCGGGCCTTGGTCTTGGCCACATGTTCCTTCCAGGCGTTGACAGGGTCGCCGGTGGTGACACGGCAGACCTCAAAGATGACCTGCCACAGCTTCTCCATGGCTTCGTCCACCGGCATGTCGGGGAACACCTTTTCGGCCCAGGCGGGAGCGGGCACGGCCACCACGCACCACTGCACGCGGTCATTCATGGTGTATTCCTGCCAGGACTTCATGAAGGTGCGGCGGGCCAGGTTGACCCGGTTCAGTTTGCCTGCGTCCAGGCCGGCAAAGGCTTCGGGGTCGGAGGCGTGGATGGCCAGCAGGCAGCAGCCGTCCGGGTCTTCGGCGTAATCCAGGTAGCTGCGCAGCTCATAGGGCTTCACCTCGCACAGGTCGGCCTCGGCGCCGTACTCCATCTGGATGCGGGACAGGCGCTCATCCTCCCAGCGGACCACCACGTTCTTGGCGCCGGCCTCATAACCGGCCTTGGCGCAGGCATAAGCAAACTCCGGCATGGTGATGGGGCAGCGGATGATGAAGTTCTGGCGCGGGCGGACGTTCACGCCCACCTTGACGACGAAATCAGCGTACAGCTGCAGATATTTCTTGTCCATTTTCTGTATCTCCTTTTCTCTGCACCGCCGGGGCGGACACAGCGTATAAACTCATTGTCTTTCAGTATACACGATGCCCGGCCAAAAGAAAAGGTATCCCTGCCAAAATGTACCCATGGGGATTGTATCCCGGCGGTACATCCGCTATACTGGAAGAAAAAACAGGAGTGTATACCACTATGAGGACTGCCAACCGAAGCGCACTGCTTTTCTGTGTCCCGGCCGCCCTGGCCCTGGTGCTGGGTCTGGCTCTGTTTCTGCAGGGAGACCGGCTGTTGGGTTCGGCCCACGGTATGCTGGAACATGCCGCACACAGCGGCCACGGGGATGTGGAGGGATACGATGCCCTCCTGCATCTGGCCG
>DXNX01000042.1 GCA_019413245.1 Oscillospiraceae bacterium | reverse complement strand
TTTTCAGAGGAAACCTCACACCCCTGCACCGTTACCCGGGGTACGATTTTCGCAATTTCGCCCGCCGAGCAGAATTCCCGCACCAGATAGATTCCGCCGTTTTCGCCGTTGCCCGGACTGATATACAAACTCACCGGATCTTTCGCATCCAAAATGGTAACTTCCCGGATACCGAGATCGGCGTTTTCCAGTTCTGCAGCGTTCATCAGATATGGATAGGAATCCCGTACTCTGCCGTTTTCATACAGTTCTGCTGTCACAGTAACAGGCTGCGGCAGCTGGACTTGTCCCAGGTTAAAGCGGACAGACAGGTTGCTTCCGTCTAGTGTGTTCAGCGTGTACATCTGGTTCAGCCGGCAGGCCTGGGCGGTGTACTTCATTCCTTCATAGGAAGTGTGCAGAAAGAACGCTCCATACGAACCGCCCACATAACCTCCTTCCGCCCGCTGGTCCATATTGGCCAGTTCTTCATCCGGAACACAGAGCAGGCTCTGGTCCATAAGAGAAAGCCTGTCCTCCTGTTTTGCCTGTAAATTCGGATGCAGGTCCAACACTCCATCCGTCAGGGTAAACTGTATGGCAGCGGATGCAGTCTGACCCCAGCTTCCCGCCAGGGTAAAACCTTCCAGCTCTGTGACATTTCCTGTTTTCAGCTGAAACCTGACAGCCTGACGGGGATAGGCCATATGCAAGCACACTTGTCCGCACAAAAGCACCGCCAATCCTGCCGCCAGAGTTCCCAGGCAAGCCCGATAGGGGCGAACCAACTTGTTCCATTTCATCCCCTGTCCCTCCTTTATGCAACTGCTTCAGAGCGATAGGAAGCCCATAGGCCCCAAAAAATTTGAACAACAGCCACACCTGCCATGACCACCAGAAGGGTTGCCATCCCTGTGCTTGTCTGAAGCGCACGGCCGATCTGCTCCCAGGTGGTTTTCCCTGTCAAAACCGGATTTGCCAGCATGAACAGGGCAGCTTGCTCCGCAAAAGCAATCACAAAAGCCGTGACCCTTTTCCAGCCGCTATGCATGAGTGCTGAAGACATCATAAAGGATGGAACAAAAAGCATTCCTGCGGTAAAGACAATGCCCGGAATACTGTCGGGAAGCATCGTCCGCAGAATACTGCATTCCGCCAAAGCCCACCAGAGCCGCCCCTGCTCCGTCACATCAAATAAAAAGTAACCGGCTGATACACTGTCTTGCAGCGCAAGAATCGGTCCACTGAGCAGTACCAGAACAAGGGTCTGCACCGCCATCGCCAGAATCATCCAGATGATACCGGACAAGGCACGTCCCAGCAGCAACTCCCAGCGGGACAGCGGCAAGGTAAACAGTGTATAGGAAGTGCGCGCTGTATGCGCGGCCCGTTCCTGCACGGCCTGTGCACAGATCGGCAACAGCAGGTAAACCGCTGCAATCACCCACAAGACCCCGGCAGACCCCACCAGGTCGCCATATGCCAATGCAGCCTGGTTTACGGATGCCGCCGCCACAAAAAGCATCAGGCACTCTGCCGCCGCTCCCAGCACCAGCAAGAGTGCAACCGGGCCGCGGCCCATACTCCAGTTCCAGGCCGTATATTGTAACAGTCTTTTCATGAGAACCTCCCATGTACTATCCATATAATACACATCGAGCTAAAAAATAGCGGTTATTCCTCTCCCCACAGCTCGCTGATCAGCGCTATAACCTTGCGGTAGGAAAGGTTGTTTTCTTTGGCATCCGTCACGAACTGCTGCACAAGTCCCCGGCTAAGTTCGTCTTCAATCCAACTGCGCAGCTGTGGTGTCAGGTGCACGGTGCTCAGGTTGTTGCCCTGGGTCTGCACATACCCTTCCTCCGTCATCAGACGGTAGGCTTTCTGGGCTGTATTGGGATTGATCCCGGTCTGAGCCGCCAGTTCGCGGCGGCTGGGCATGGGCTCCCCGTCTTCCACCAGCCCCAGCATAATCTGACGCTTCAGGTGTTCCGCAATCTGCTGATATACCGGGGAACGGTCATGAAAGTGCAGCCCCTGAAAACTGACCACGTTTGCTTCCCTCCCTTGCCTTGTTCTTTAAGTGTATTATACCAGTAGTACACATGAGATGCAAGGGAATTTGCCGGTTTGAGATGTAAAGATTTAGCCTGCCATATAAAGAACAAGGCCTCCGGCTTTTCAGCCGGAGGCCTTGAAAAACAGTATTGGGAAAAATCCAATCAGGCAATCACAAAGTAATAAATCAGAGACACTGCCACAATCAATGCACAGACAATCGCAGTGATAGGCGGCGCCCAGCGGATGATCCGTTCTGCCATGGCATCGTCTTCTGTCTCTTCCTCGTCATCGGCATAACGGCCGCGGCGGGGCTTGGGTGCCTCATCATATTCGTCCTCATCTTCGGTATCGAACATGCGGGTGCCTTCAGCATCGTCGTCCTCTGCATCGTCATCAAACAAACGTCCATTGGGCGTATATTGCCGGACCCGGGCCATTTCGGCGTTGGTAGCATCGGCAGACGGGTCAAACTGTGCCGTAGGCTCATCGACGGCATCCTCATTGGCAATGGCAGCCTGTGCAGCGGCCGCAGTGGCAGCAGCTGTGTTCTGCTGCGGTGCCGCTGCATTCGCCACCGCATTCAGCTCTTGCTGCTGCTGTTCAGCGGCGCGGCGGGCCTCCTCCAGAATGGTGGTCAGGCTAGCCTTGATGTAAGCGCGGTCACCACCGCACTCGCTGCAGACCTGCGCATTTTCCTCGTTGGGATGGAAGGCCCCACAGGAACAGAACCAACCGTATTCGGTATCCTGCGGCACACAATTCAGCTGCGGGTTACCGGTACGGGCCTGCAGAATCTTGGCAATGGACCCGGGCAGCACACGAGGCTGCGGCAGACGAACACGCTTGTAATCCCGCAGGTTGACACCACGACCATTCAGGAATGCGCGGTCCTGTTCAGTCTCCACACTGGATACCGGCGTATCACTGACAAAAACCGCATCGTCACTGCCGAAGAGCTCGCCCGGCTGAGCGTTGAGGTCTTCATAATAGAAGTCATCCTCGCACAGAATCTGCCCGGCGGCGTCCTTGCACTTGAAATGGACCACCAACCCGGTCAGAGGCTCCGTACCCACATTCTTGAAGGTCAGACAGACCGCCACTTCACCGGTGACATCGCCTTTGAGCAGTTCCACACGAACGAACTGAACCGGGCTGCCCGCAGTGTAATAATTGGCGCGGGACTGTGCCATAAGAGAAAAATTCTGATCCATGATTCAATCCACCTTACCTTGTCATTCTTGGGGCGCTTCGGGGGCGTCCGGCATCTGAGGCTGCACAGCAGGTTCCGCTGCCTGCGGTGCGGCGGTATTGGTCTGCGCGGACGCAGAGTCTGTTTTGCCCAGATCAAAGGGCGGCAGCTGACCGCCTTCCATCAGAGTCTTGAACTCATCACCGCTGATCTTTTCCCGTTCCATCAGGACAGCTGCCACCTTGTGCAGCTCATCCATATGGTCGGACAGGATACGGCGCGCCGTCTCGTAGGCTTCATCCACAATGTCACGGATCTCGTTGTCGATCTCCGCAGCAATGTTTTCGCTGTATCCCTTACCCATGCCGATATCACGGCCCAGGAACGTCTCGCTGGGGTCGGTGCCGTAAACGACCGGACCCAGCCGCTCCGAGAATCCGTACCGGGTGACCATGGCACGGGCCGTATCGGTTGCCCGCTGCAGGTCGTTGGAAGCACCGGTGGAAATATCTTCCAGTACCAGCTGTTCTGCCACACGGCCGCCCAGCAGACTGACGATGCTTTCGCTCATGGCCGTCTTGGTCACATAGCTGGGGTCTTTCTCCGGCAGATACATGGTGTAGCCGCCGGCCGCACCACGAGGAATAATACTGATCTGATGCACCGGATCGTGAGTCTTGCAGAAGTAGCCCGTGATGGCGTGGCCGGTTTCATGGTAAGCAGTCAGACGCTTTTCCTTATCGGTCACCACGCGGCTCTTCTTTTCGGGACCGGCCACCACCTTGATGGAAGCCTCTTCGATTTCCGGCTCAGTGATTGCTTTCTTACCCTTGCGGGCAGCCAGCAGTGCCGCTTCATTGACCAGATTTTCCAGGTCGGCGCCGGAGAAGCCGGCGGTGGACTTGGCAATGGTCTTCAGGCTCACATCAGGAGCCAGGGGCTTGTTCTTGGTGTGCACGCGCAGGATTTCTTCACGGCCCTTCACATCCGGCAGGCCCACATAGACCTGACGGTCAAAACGGCCGGGACGCAGCAGGGCTTTATCCAGGATGTCGGCACGGTTGGTGGCGGCCATGACAATGACGCCATCATTGGCATCAAAGCCGTCCATCTCCACCAGAAGCTGGTTCAGGGTCTGTTCACGTTCGTCATGTCCGCCACCCAGACCGGCACCGCGTTGGCGGCCGACCGCGTCGATCTCATCAATAAAGATGATGGACGGCATAGTCTTTTTGGCCTTTTCGAACAGATCACGCACACGGGAAGCGCCGACACCGACATACATTTCCACGAAGTCGGAGCCAGAGATGGCGTAGAACGGAACCCCGGCTTCACCGGCGCAGGCACGGGCCAGCAAAGTCTTACCGGTACCCGGAGGGCCCACCAGCAGAACGCCGTGGGGGATACGGGCACCCAGAGAATTGAACTTGTTGGGCGCCTTGAGGAATTCGACCACTTCCTGCAGTTCCGCCTTTTCTTCATCGGCACCCGCCACATCGGCAAAGGTGGCCTTTCGCTGGCCTTCCTGCTGGTCTTTCACTTTCGCACGGCCCACGTTCATGATGCTGCCGCCGCCGGCGCCGCCCCGGTACATGGACATGAAGAGCAGCACCACGCTGCCGATCATGAAGGCGTACAGCAGGATCTCAAACCAGGGGATGCTGGTCTTGAGGCCCACCATATCGTACACCATGGGCGCATCTGGGTTGGCCTGATTGTAGGCGTCGATATAATCCTGAACATATTCCAGGAAGTAAGCCGTGTACGGCAGCTTGTAGGTGACGGACACCACACCGCCGTTCTGCGGGCCGTAGTTTTCGTCACCGGAAAGTTCCTCCAGCAGACCGGTGGCCTGCTTCTGGCTTTCGCTCTGTTCGGGCAGGGCATACTGGCCTTCCTTCAGGCTCAATTCAATGACGCCGGTATTGAGGTCAAGGTCAAAATACGTTACCTGATTGGCGGCAAAGTAGTTCATGACCTCGGACATCTTCATCGTGTTGGTCGAAGAGCTGGACATCGACGTGTAGGTCGTTGCCATCACCAGGACCAGTACCAGAAGGACCGCGGTAATGATGATGCCGCTAAGGCGTGGCTTATGCTGCAAAAGATCAACTCCTTATACCGGATACCCCTTCTGCGGGCACCCTACATAATGGTTATCCGAAAATCACTTGGTATAGATTTCCGGTTTGAGCACCCCCACATACGGGAGGTTGCGGTATTTCTCATCATAGTCAAGGCCATATCCCACCACGAATTCGTCGGGGACCTCGAAGCCGCAGTAATCCGGCTCAATCTCAGCCTTGCGGCGGCTGGGTTTGCTCAGGATAGTGCACAGGCGCAGGCTGCGGGGATTGCGCATCTGCAGCATGGGCATCAGGTGGGAAAGGGTGATGCCGGTATCCAGGATGTCTTCCACAATCAGAACATCCTTGCCGGACAGGTCCTGGTCCAGGTCCTTGATGATCTTGACAAGCCCGGTGGAGCTGGTGTTGGCACCGCCATAGCTGGAAACGACCATGAAGTCGATGGCGCAGGGAATGGTAACGGCGCGCATCAGGTCAGCCATAAAGACCACCGCGCCCTTGAGGATGGAAACCAGCAGCAGATCACGGCCTTCATAGTCAGCGCTGATTCTGGCCCCCAGTTCGGCCACTTTGGCCTGCAGCTGTTCTTCCGAAACGAGGACATGATCAATATCCTGGTGCATAGACTGCATACGTTAAACCTCCGTTTTTTCGGTGCGGATAACAAGCACTTCCCGCGTGAAGCGATCCGGCGCAAAGCCTTCGGCAAAGCCGGACCCCCACAGCCAGATCACCTCGCTGCCATCCGCCAGAAGCGGCAGCAACGAGCGTTCATTCATGGGGATGGAAAGCTCATTATAGTATTTTTTCAGCGTTTTACGCACATGGCGGTCCCTGGGCCGGTAATCGTCCCCGGGCTGCCGTGTGCGCAGCATGATATTCTTGCTTATTTTAGCATAATCTGCGCAACAGTTTAAGTCTTTTTTGAAAATTGGTGCATTTTTTAGAAAATCTTCATACTTTTCTACGCGCAGAGCGATGGTATAGCCTCCCGGCAGGTGATAAATCCCCGGCAAAGCCGGTTGGGCCGGAGCCGGAGCAGGGGCTGCGCCGGAGGGCGAGATGCGGACCAGTTCCTTCCCAGAGGGCCCGTTCTGCACCTTGAAGGTCACATCCTGGGTCAGCTGCAATGCGCCCTCCCCTTTTACAATCAGGAAACGCAGCAGGCTGACATACTTTTCCTCGGCATCCCGCACCGGGGAAACCAGGCTGTGCAGCGCCGCATCCAGCACGGGGCCTTCCGCATCCCGCAAGGTATGCAGATCGTAACCGTGGGCTGTGGCAGCCGCCTGCAGAAGAGCGGCTGCCTCGGCGGAAAGCCAGGCATCCAGCTGCTGCATCTGGCGGCACAGACGGCCGATGCAGCGTTCCGCTGCCGGGTTGACCGAAAGCAGCGCCGGCACGGCATCATGACGGACCCGGTTGCGGGCATAGGTATCCCGGGCGTTGGTTTCATCCTGCACATAGCTTTGCCCAAGCGCGGCACAGTATGCCTCGGTTTCGGCGCGGGTCAGGCAGAGCAGCGGCCGCACATAGACGCCCCGGTGCGGCTGGATACCACCCAGACCGTGCAGACCTGTCCCCCGCGCCAGGCGCAGCAGGACGGTTTCCACCTGGTCAGACATGGTATGAGCGGTGGCAATGTGTGCCTCCTCCCGGGAAGCCAGGTCATCAAACCAGGTATACCGCAGGTTGCGGGCCCAATCCTCGCTGGGGTTTTCCGGGATTTCCACCCCGGCACGCCGGGCATTGTACACGAAAAGCTCCACGGCGCGGTCCTCACAGAACCGGGACACAAATTTTTCGTCTGCATCGGCGGCGGCCCCCCGGATGCCATGGTTCACATGGGTGGCCAGCACCTCAATGGAAAGGGCACGGCGGCACCGCAGCAAAAACAGCAAAAGGGCCATGGAGTCTGCCCCTCCGGAGCAGGCCACGATGACCCTGTCGCCAGACTTGAACAAGCCCTGCTGTTTGCAGTAAGCAAGCAGGGTCTGTTCGGTCTTATCGATGACATTTTGCGCATCAATACTGTTCATGAATCTCATCCAAATTGCTGAAGCGTGTGTGGGCGCCGTCCCAACCAAGGCGAACGATGCTGGTTTCACCGTGGCGGTTTTTGGCTACGATGCACTCGGCCTCATTCTCGTTGGCCTGTTCGGCTTCCCCGTTCTGACGGTTATAATACGCAGCGCGGTACAAAAACAATACCACGTCGGCATCCTGTTCGATAGAACCGGAGTCACGCAGGTCGGACAGCTGCGGACGATGGTCCGAACGCCCGGTGGTCTTTTCGGCCGCACGGGACAGCTGGGACAGCGCGATGACCGGCACATTCAGCTCCTTGGCCATGATCTTCAGGTTTCGGGTGATATCACTGATTTCCTGCACGCGGCTCTCGGTGCGCTTGGCGCTCTGCATCAGCTGCAGGTAGTCGATGATGACCAGACCGATTTTTTCCTTTTTGGGGTCCTGATTGATCTGGCGGATTTTTGCTTTCAGTTCCGGTACCGAAATACCGGAGGAGTCATCCATGTAGATGGGCACGTTATACAGCAGCGAAGTGGCCGTTGCGAAGTCGTTCCAGTCGGAATTGTTCAGCCGGCCGGTCCGGAACGCCTGACTGTCGATTCCCGCCACGCTGGACAGGATACGGTCGGTCAGCTGTTCGCAGGTCATTTCCAGGCTGAAAATGATGGTAGGCACTTTTTGCTGGCGCGCCACGTTGGTGGCAATGTTCAGCGCAAAGCTGGTTTTGCCCATGCCGGGACGGGCCGCCAGAATGATCAGGTCAGAACGTCCCAGACCGGTGAGCACGTTATCCAAGTAATGGAAGCCCGTGGGGATACCGGCGAACTTGTCGCGGTCCGCGCCGCTGAGCTTCTGCATGGTATCGATAACCTCCAGGATGGACTCCCGGATGGTTTTGACGCCGGACTTTTCCTGTCCGCCGCGGATGTCATACAGCTTCTGCTCAGCGCTTTCCAGCAGCATATCAGCGTCCGGCTCGTTGACAGCCTGCTCCAGAGTGGAGCGGGCCGCCTCGATGAGGCGCCGGGTCTGATACTTTTCCTTGACGATCTTGATGTAAGAATCGACGTTGGAGATGGCCGGAACGGTTTCGGCAATGTGAGCGATGTAGACCTTGGCGTCGTCGGCCCCCTTGAAGGCTTCATTCTGCGCCAGGGCATCCACCAGCGTGATGACATCCACCGCTTCGCTGTCCGCAAACAGTGTGCGCATCTGCTCATACACGGCCCTGTTCTGGTCCGAATAGAACATATCCGGTTCCAGTTCGGTGATCAGACGGTTGAGGATGGTCTCATCCATCAGCGCCGCACCCAGAACACTCTGCTCGGCCTGCATGTTGTAGGGCATCTGAATGCCCAGACTGGACAGACTCAGTTCACCGGCAGGCATACAGACTCCCCTTTCTTACAGGATTTTCATTCTGTAAAGGCATCTTGCTTTACAGTTCCTCCACCTTGACCTTGAAGGATGCGGAAACACCGGCATACAAGCGGACCTGCGCGTCATAGGAGCCGAACTCCTTGATGGAAGAAGGCAGCTCCACCTTTTTCTTGTCGATCTCGGCACCGATCATGCGACCCAATTCTTCGGCCACATCCTTGCCGGTGACCTTGCCGTACAGCTTGCCAGAAGCGCCGCCCTTGACCTTGATGGCCACGGTCTTGTCCTTGATCTGGGCTGCCAGAGCTTCCGCCGCAGCACGGGCTTCGGCTTCATGGTGGGCCTTGGCTTCGCTCTTGGTGCGGGCGGTGTTCAGCGCGTTGGCATCTGCCGGCGCAGCCAGACCGCGGGGAAACAGGAAATTGCGGGCGTACCCGTCGGACACTTCATGGATTTCGTCCTTTTTACCGATGGATTTCACATCCTGCTTGAGAATGACTTTCATAGTGGTTTCTCCCCTCTTTATGTAGAAATTTTGAGATAGCAATATTGGTTTACACGCGGGCATCCGCCTCGCTGGCGGCCTGCGCTTCCCGGTAACGGTCGATCTGTTCCCGGATGCGGGCTTCCGCCTGCTTCACGGTACAATCCTTCAGCTGCGCGCCGGCCATAGTCAGGTGACCACCGCCGCCCAGCGGTTCCAGAATGACCTGCACATTCAGGGCCCCCATGCTGCGGGCGCTGATATTGACACCACCGTTCTTGGCCACCGCCACAAAGCTGGCGTCCACACCGTTGATGGTCAGCAGGTCATTGGCTGCCATGGGCAGCACCACGCTCATGCCAGGTTCCAGCTCATCCGAGATGGCCACGGCACAGCCCTTATAGATATACGCGCTCTCCACAATGGCAGCGCGGGCTTCATATTCTTCTTTCGAGACATTGAACAACAGTTTTGTCTCAGCAGTCTTGGCGCCGCGGCTGCGCAGCCAGGCCGCAGCCTCAAAGGTGCGTACGCCCACATGGAGCGCGAAGCTGCGGGTATCCAGCATGATGCCGGCCAGCAGGGCCTGGGCTTCCAGCGGCGTGATGTTGCCTTCAGCGGGCATGAACTGCAGCAGTTCGCACACCAGCTCACTGGCGCTGGAGGCGTAGGGTTCGTGATACAGAAGCACCGGGTTATCGATATGTCCCACCGCCATGCGGTGATGGTCGATGACCACCACACGCTTGCACTTGGCATAGATCTCCGGGCTTTCCAGCAGATACTTCTGGTAGGTGTCCACGACGATCAGCAGCGTGTCCGGCGTGATCAGATCCAGCGTTTCCTTGGGTTCAATGAAGTTGTGTTCCTCCCCGGCTTCATCAAACACATCCAGCAAAGCCCCCGCGAGGGTGGCATTGCGCTGGATGGCAATGACCGAAGGCACTTCGCACATCTTGCACATACGCAGGATGCCGATAGCCGAGCCCACCGCGTCCAGGTCGGACATACGATGGCCCATGATGATGACGCTGTCGCACTGGCGGATCTGGTCGGCCGGGGCGTTGGCAATGATGCGGCTGCGTACATGGCTGCGCTTTTCCACGCCATGGGAAACACCGCCATAGAATTCAAAGCCGTCCACCGTCTTCACGGCAGCCTGGTCGCCGCCGCGTCCCAGGGCGATGTCAATGCTTTCCCGGGCCATTTCCTGGCATTCAAACAGCGTCTTGCCGCCATGCCCCAGGCCAATGGAAAGGGTCAGCATACCGCTGGGGTTCAGCGCACGGACTTTATCCAGAATATCAAAGCGCTGTTCGATCATCCGGCGGGCGTCCCGTTCCTCCACCACCGCAATATAGCGGCTGTTGGAAACGCGCCGCAAAAAGCCGGTGGTCTGGGCAAAGTAGTCTTCCAGAAGCCGGTTGATGGCTTCCAGCTCGTGGGCCTGCTCAGAGTCCTTCATATCGGTGAACAGCTCATCATAGCTGTCGATGACGATATTGAGGTACGCGGGGCGGCTGGCGTTGTACTCATCCAGCGTATCTTTGAAGAAGGTATCGTCGATGAGATACACCAGACTGCCGCCGGACGCACCGTGGGCCGGGCTGGCATACGCCGTAAACCGGCTGCCGTTGGCCGCCAGGTCCTGCCCGTGCGGACGGGCACAGACCGCCAGGTCAAATCCGGGCAGGAAGCGCTCCACAGCCGGCTGCACGGCGTCCACGCCGCCCAGGACCTGGTCCCGGAAAAGTTCATTGTACCAGACAATGGTTTTGCCATTCAGGAGCATGACCGGAATCGGCAGTTCCGCCAAAGAATATTGCAGCTTGCTGTCCGCAAACCGGCGGCCGCAAAGATTATCGGCCACAAACCGGCGCAGGCGGCGGATATTGACAAATACCAGAATGGCCATGATGACGACCACCACAGCCGGAGCAATCAGACAGACAGGGCTCAGGAGCGCCACCGGGACCGCCAAAGCCAGGCAGGCCGCCGCCAGCAGAATGATCAGAACGATGTTGTCGGGACTTCTTTTGTTTTTCATGGTATCCTCGGCCGCTCAAAGGCCTGTGCGGCAAAGCCGCACGCAGTCGGTTACACTTCCATCAGAATGGGCAGAATCATGGGGCTGCGCTTGGTACGGCGGTAAATATAGCTGGAAAGAGCTTCCCGGACACGCGCCTTGACGCTGGCCCAGTCATGCAGATTTTCGGCCAGGCTGCGGTCCAGTGCCATTTCCACCTGGGTACGGGCACCGTCCATCAGTTCCTCGCTCTCCCGCACATAGACAAAACCGCGGGAGACCAGCTCCGGGCCGGAGACCACCTGACCGGTACGGCCATCCACCACCACAGTGACGATGATGATACCGTCCTCGGACAGATGATGGCGGTCACGCAGGACCACATTGCCCACGTCGCCTACACCGTAGCCGTCCACCATCACCGCACCGGAGGGCACCGTACCCTCAACAGTCAGACCATCCTGAGAAATGCGGATGTTCTGGCCGTTTTCAGCGATGTAGATGTTGTTCTTGGGGATGTAGCCCAGGTGTTCAGCCGTTTCGGCGTGGCGCTTGAGCTGCTTGAACTCGCCATGCACCGGCAGGAAGTACTGCGGGTGGGCCAGCGTCAGGATCAGCTTCTGCTCCTCCTGGCAAGCGTGGCCGGAAACATGGGTATCGTACATATTCTCGTAAATGACTTCCGCACCCAGGGACAGCAGGCCGTTGACCACCTTGGTGACGGTCTTCTCGTTGCCGGGAATGGGCCGGGCCGAGATGATGATGAAATCGCTGGGACCTACCTTGACGGTGCGGTGGCTGGCCTGAGCCATGCGGGACAAAGCGGACAGCGGTTCGCCCTGGCTGCCGGTGGTGATCAGGACCACCTTTTCCGGCGGGTACTTATTGACTTCCTCAATGTCGATGAGCACATTGTCCGGCACCCGGATATAGCCCAGTTCCCGGGCCATCTCGGTGTTGGACACCATGCTGCGGCCGTTGACGGCCACCTTGCGTCCGCTTTCCATAGCCAGCTCAATGATCTGCTGAATACGGTAGATATTAGAGGCAAAGGTCGCCACGATGATACGGCGGTTGCCCGCTTTCTGGAACAGACGGCGGACGCCTTCGGCCACCGTCTGTTCGGTGGCGGTAAAGCCGGGACGCTCGGCATTGGTGGAATCGGCCAGCAGTGCCAGAACACCGCGGCGGCCATACTCAGCGATGGTGGACAGATCGGTCACCGCATCGCCGGACAGCGGGGTGTAGTCGATCTTGAAGTCACCGGTATGCAGCACCACACCCGCCGGGCACTCAATGGCAAACGCCAGGGCATCGGGGATGGAGTGATTGACATGGATGGGTTCCACGGTAAAGCATCCCAGATGGACCTTCTGCCGGGGGCGGATCTCGTGGAATTCCGCGCTGGAGGCCAGGCCATGCTCCTCCAGCTTGTTCTTGATCAGACCGATGGTCAGTTTGGCCGTATAAATGGGCACATTGAACTTCTTGAGCAGATACGGCAGGCTGCCGATATGGTCTTCATGGCCATGGGTGATGAACAGACCCTTGATGCGGTCCTTGTTTTCCAGCACATAGGTAAAGTCAGGGATGACCAAGTCAACGCCAAACATTTCCTCGTCCGGGAACACCAAGCCACAGTCCACCAGAATCATGTCGCCCTGGCATTCATACAGGGTAATGTTCTTGCCCACTTCGCCCAGGCCGCCCAGCGGGCAGATGTGCATGGGAATAGCGGGTTCATCATAGATAGGAGCGTTCTGACGGCGGCGCGGCAGGCGCGGTGCCTGGGCCGGGGCGTTCAGGCGCGGTTGGTTGTTGTTCTGACGGGGAGCACGGCGCTGGCCTTCGCCCTTGCCGCTGCGCGGGGCGCGCTGAGGGCGGGGTGCCTTGCCCTGCTCCTGACCCTGTCCCGCAGCCTTCTTGCCGTTGTTCTGCGGCTTCTGGGTCTTGCCTTCTCCGCGGGGACGGCGAGTCTGGTTGTTATTATTCTGCCGGGTGCGCTTCTGCGCCGGGCGCTTGGGGTTCTGGTTGTTCATTTCTTCCATTCATATACCTCCGAAATATTCCGTGCCGGCGGGTCCGCGCGCACACGGCCGCTGCCCTTTCCCGGCTGGATCGTTCTTTGCATCGTATGATTTTTTGCCTTCCGGCGGTTGGGCGCGAAAAGTCCATCCGACAGGATGCGACCGGGCCCTGCGAAAAACATGACATTGCAATTAGTCTTATTATAATTCCTGTCCACTACCTTGTCAAATGGGCCTTGCCGGTCGGGCGGTTGCCACAAACAGGCAAAACGGGTATAATAAGGGCACGAATCAAGTATGGACCAGGAAAGGCTGCAAAACACAATGAAACAAATCGAAATCTATACCGACGGTGCCTGCAGCGGCAACCCCGGCCCCGGCGGCTGGGGTGCCATTCTACGCTTCCGCACCAGCACCGGCAAGGTCTTTGAAAAGGAGATCAGCGGCGGCGAGGCTTCCACCACCAACAACCGCATGGAACTGACCGGCCTGCTGGAAGCCCTGCGACAGCTCAAAGAGCCCTGTATCATTGAGCTGTTCAGTGACAGCCAGTATGTGATCAACGGGCTGGAAAAAGGCTGGGCCAAAGGCTGGCGGGCCCGCGGCTGGAAAAAAGCCGACAAGTCCCCCGCCCTCAATCCGGACCTGTGGGCACCGCTGCTGGAAGAAAGCGAAAAGCACCAGATCCATTACCATTGGCTGAAAGGCCATGCCGGACACCCCGAAAACGAGCGCTGCGACCGCATGGCGGTGGAACAGAGCAAGCGTTACGGCGGCAAGCAGGCATAATAACAACGGAGGAATCAAAGATGGATACTCTCGGATTCAATACATTTGAGGAGCAGGACAAGGTCCTTGTAGGCATGAGCGGCGGTGTGGATTCCAGCGTAACGGTCCGCATCCTGCAGGAGCAGGGCTTCGCGGTGCAGGGCGCCGTGATCCGCTTTTCGCCCGAGCACGATGCCGCCGTACAGGCCGCCCAGGAGACCGGTGCCAAACTGGGCGTACCCGTGCATGTGATCGATGCGCAGGAGGATTTTGAGCGGGAGGTCATCACGCCTTTCTGCCACAGTTACTGTGCCGGTCGCACCCCCAACCCCTGCATCCTCTGCAATCCCGCCGTGAAGTTCCGGCTTCTGCTGCGCAAAGCGGACGAACTGGGCTGCAAGTTCATTGCCACCGGACACTACGCCCGTGTGGAAGTATGCAGTGACGGGCAAAGCCGTCTCTGCACGGCCGACAGCGTTGCCCGGGACCAGAGCTATATGCTGTACCGCCTGCCGCAGGAGATTTTGTCCCGTCTGATCCTGCCGCTGGGCGACTTTGAGAAGGAAGATGTGCGGGAAATCGCCCGGGATATTGAGCTGGCCTGCGCCGATGCTCCCGATTCCATGGAAATCTGCTTTATTCCTGACGGCGATTACGCTTCTTACATCCGCGCAAAGGGTTTTATACCCAAGGCCGGACGTTTCATCGGCCCGGAGGGCGAAGACCTGGGCGAACATGCCGGTGTGGATCACTACACCGTCGGACAGCGCAAGGGCCTGGGCATTGCTGCAGGTCGGCCGCTGTTCGTAAAGGCCATTCTGCCGGACGGCAACATTCAGCTGGCCGAAAGCGGCGGCGAATATGCTTCCCGCATGGTGGTGGATGAGATTGCCACCCCCGACGGTGCCCCTCTTGCGGACGGAGACTACCGTGTAAAGGTCCGCAGCGCTGCCAAGGCAGTTCCCTGCCAGGTCTGCGGCAATGAGGATGGCACCCTGACCGTCACTTTCCCCGAACCGGTACGCGCCCCTGCCCCCGGGCAGAGCGCCGTATTCTACCGCGGCGGGTTCGTTTTCGGCGGCGGGTTTATCCATTCGGCCGAATAAACCGTCTTTATCTTGAACCACCAACAAAAACATCCCCCGTTTCCGTACTGGAAGCGGAGGATGTTTTTTCTTTTATTGGGTTGCCTGTCACAGGCTTTCAGGACGTTTTCGGGTGTAGTGCTTTACAGACCCATCTTTTTATAGAACGGGCTGAAATCCAGCGTAGCGAAATAATCGGCCGGTGTTTCGGCACGGCGGATCAGCTGATGGGTACCGTCCTCGCACAGCAGCACTTCAGCGCTGCGCAGCTTGCCGTTGTAATTGTAGCCCATGGAGAAGCCATGCGCACCGGTATCATGAATGAACAGAATGTCACCGGTATCGATTTCCGGCAATTCCCGGTCGATGGCGAATTTGTCGTTGTTCTCGCACAAGCCGCCCACCACATCATACAAATGGTCAGCCGGGGCGTCTTCCTTGCCGAGTACGGTAATATGATGGTACGCACCATACATGGCCGGACGCATCAGATTGGCCGCACAGGCATCCACACCGATATATTCCTTGTAGATATGCTTCTGATGAATGGCTGTGGTCACCAGGCCGCCGTAGGGCGCCAGCATATACCGGCCCATCTCGGTATAGATTTCCACATCGCCCATACCGGCCGGCGTCAGAATGGCCTCATACTGACGGCGCACGCCTTCTCCGATGGCCATGATGTCGTTCTGGCGCTGCCCGGGCTTGTAGGCAATGCCCACGCCGCCGGACAGGTTGATGAACTTGATCTTGGCGCCGGTGCGCTCCTTCAGGCGAACTGCCAGGCGGAACAGAATGCCGGCCAGTTCAGGGTAGTAATCATCAGTAACGGTATTGCTGGCCAGGAACGCATGAATGCCAAATTCCTTGGCGCCCAGCTTCATCAGGCGGGTATACGCCTCTGCCATCTGGTCCTCAGTCATACCATACTTGGAGTCTCCGGGGTTGTCCATGATGCCGTTGCCCAGATCAAATACGCCGCCCGGGTTATACCGGCAGCAGATGACCGGCGGAATGCCGGCCACCCGGTTCAGAAAATCCACATGGGTCAAATCGTCCAGATTGATGTTGGCATGCAGGTCATACGCTTTCTTCATGTCCTCGGCCGGGGTCTCGTTGGAAGAAAACATAATGTCTGAACCAGTAAATCCGCATGCTTCGCTCAGCATCAGTTCGGTATAGCTGGAGCAGTCCACTCCGCAGCCTTCCTCCTGCAGAATTTTCAGCAGATAGGGGTTCGGCGTTGCCTTGACGGCAAAATATTCCTTGAAACCGGGGTTCCAGGCAAACGCCTGATTGACCCGCCGGGCATTCTCGCGGATGGCTTTTTCGTCATAGATATGGAACGGCGTCGGCACATCCGCAATAATGCGCTGCGCCTGCTCCAGGCTGATGAACGGCCTCTTTGTGCTGGACATGGATGGTCCTCCCTTTCCTTGTTATCCCTCTGTCACGTCTGACAATTCCAGACATATAGTTGGATTATAATACTTTTTATAAGCAAGAGCAAGGCTTTCATCCATATTTCGGTATAAATATACAGAATTTACCACACAGTATGCAGAGATCAGTCGTCTTCTTCCGCCACCGGCTCCATGCCGATGGCATGCAGTGCTGCCAGTCGGCGTGCATGCATCCGGTTCTGCAGCTGTCCGATGGTCCAGCGATATGCCGGCCACAGGAAGGCACTGGCCGCAACCCAAGCCGCCGGGTTGGCTAATTCCGCGCCAAAATAGCCCAGGCGAGGTACCAGCGTAATGGCCACCACCGTACGGGCTGCCATTTCGGCCACACCGGCCATCATAGCCAGCGTGGAATATCCAAGTCCCTGAATGATGTAGCGCCAGACGATCAAAGCCCCCAGCGGAATAAAGAACAGGCTGTTCCAGAACATATATTCCCGGGCCATGGCCACAATGGTGGTTTCGGTGGTCGTATCGATGAAAAGTCCGACTATGACCACATCAAAGAAGTGCAGGAATATCGCTGCCGCAATGGAGTACCACACTACCAGCAGCATGGCACTGCGGGTGCCGCGCCGGATACGGCCCAGCTTGGCCGCGCCCAGGTTCTGTCCCGCATAGGTAGCCATGGCAGTACCGATGCTTTCCAGGGGAACCGTAAGCAGGTTCTGCGTCTTGCTGGCAGCGGTGACAGCCGCCACCGCCGTGGAACCGAGCACATTCACGGCGCTCTGCATGATGACCGACCCGATAGCCGTAATGCTGCACTGCAGCCCCATGGGCACGCCCATACCGCAAAGGCGGGCGCACACATCAGAATCAAAGCGCCGCTCGTTGCCTTCCATTTTCAAGACATGGAAGCGGCGCAGCATATATACAAAGCTGACCACGCCGGAGATTGCCTGAGAAAGGTCCGTTGCCACAGCAGCCCCCAGCACCCCCATGTCATACACGATAATCAGGTACAGGTCCAGCCCCACATTGAGCACACTGGTCAGAATCAGAAAATACAACGGCGTTTTGCTGTCACCCAAAGCACGCATGATGGCAGACACCATATTATACAGAAAAACAAACGGGATTCCCGCAAAGATCCAACCGATATAAACGGAGGACTGGTCAATGATGTCCGCCGGCGTCTGCATCAGCTGCATGATCGGACGGGTCAGTATCACCGTAGCCACGGTCAGCACCACGCTCATGGCAACGCAGAGCCACCCCGCATTGACCACATAACGGCGCATCTGAGAGTAATCCCGCGCCCCGAAATACTGGGCAATAGGAATGGCAAAACCGTTGCAGATGCCAATGACAAACCCCAGAATCAGGTAATTCACAGATCCGGTGGCCCCGACGGCGGCCAGGGCATCCACCCCCACGAACCTGCCGACGATGATGGTATCTGCCAGCGAATAGAACTGTTGGAACAAGTTGCCGAGGACCAGCGGCAACGTAAACATGGTAATGACCTTTAAAGGCATACCGCTTGTAAGATCTTTTGTCATTCTGCTTTCCCCTATCCCCAAAATACAACAGCGCGGCCACGGCCGCGCCATAACGCGGTGATAATTATACTGATACGCCAAGGGAAAATCAAGCGGGGTGCGGAAATATTTTTTTGTATTTTCTGCAGCAAAAAGCAAACAAAAAAGCCTGACCGAAATCGGTCAGGCTTTTTGGCAGGGGTAGAAGGATTCGAACCCTCGGCACGCGGTTTTGGAGACCGCT